>DATFVJ010000234.1:0-8036 GCA_035260365.1 Streptosporangiaceae bacterium | reverse complement strand
ATCAGCGGCGCGCCGAGCGGATCGAGCTTGCGCCGCAGATAGCTGATATACGTCTCCACGATCTGCGACTGCCCGCCGTAGTCCCAGCCCCAGACGTGCTCGAGTAGCTGCGCCCGGGTCAGGACCCGCCCCGGATGCCGCATCAGGAAGGCGAGCAGCCGGAACTCGGTCGGCGAGAGCTTGAGTTCGGTGTCGCCCCGCCGCGCCGTCCAGCTCGCCTCATCGAGTTCGAGGTCACCGGCCCGCAGCACACCGGCGCCGCCGAGCCCGTCGTCCCCGCTCGCGCCGGCCGCCGCGTCCGTGGCGCGGACCCGGCGCAGCACCGCGCGGATGCGCGCCACCAGGGCCTCGACGGAAAACGGCTTGGTGACGTAGTCGTCGCCGCCGAGCGCGAGGCCGGTGACCGTGTCCGACGAGGTGTCGCGGGCGGTCAGGAAGATCACTGGCACCTCGTTGCCGCTTGCGCGCAGCCTCCTGCAGACCTCGAAACCGTCCAGGTCCGGCAGCATCACGTCGAGCACGACGAGATCAGGCTGTCCTTCCGCGGCCTGGTGGAGTGCGTCGCTCCCGGCCGCGGCGGTGGTCACGGTGAAGCCGTGGAACCGCAGCGCGACCTGGACGAGTTCGCGGATGTTCAGCTCGTCGTCCACCACGAGCACCTTGGGAAGCCGGTCAGCTGCTGTCATGACACTGCCAATCATGGCCGAAGGCCGGCCGGGTGCGATACCTGCGGGCGCGCCACCGCCGCAGCGCCGGGTGGCCGGCATCCCACCTGGTCGGGGCGGGACAGCCGGCCACCGGCGCTCGGTCGCGGTCTGGGCGCTGGCGCTGGGGGATCGAGCTTTAGCTCGACGACGGGGCCGGGGTTGACGCGCCGGGCGAGCCGGCGGCGCGTTTCTTCGGGATGATGATCAGCCGCGCGTCGCGGACCGCGCCGTACTGGGGGCCGCCCACGAATACGGGATCGCCGGTCGCGAGGCTGGCGGTGGTCGACCTGGCCCCGTCCTTGCGCACGATCGTGTCGGTCACGAACGTCCACGCCCATGTCGTGCCGTCGGCGGCGCGTACCATCACGTTCTTGCCGCTGGCCGCCACGACGATGCCTCGCTCGAAGGCAAGCTCGCGGAACGTGCCGTCCTTCGCGCGCACCGTGAACTCGCCGTGCAGACCGCGCAGGTGCCGCAGGATCCCGGCGACGTTCCTGGCCCGCGCGCCCGTGGCGGCACCGGGCGAGGCGCTGGCCCCTGTGCTCGGCGAGCTTGTCCCGTTGAGCGCGGAGCTGAGGAGCGTGGCCTGGCCGTCAGGCGCTGGGCTGCTCGACAGATCGAGCCCGGCGAGCACACCGCCGCCGGCGAGCACGAGGGCCGCCGCGACGCCCGCCGTCCACCGCAGTGCCCGGCGGCGGCGCTGTCTTTGTCCACCTTCGGGGGCCGGGATCGGCGGAACGGGCTGTGTCGCGTCCGTGGGCCCGTATGATCGGTAGCTATTGTGTGGTGGCTGATTACCCCAGTTCATGTCGTCCATGGGGGTTAGCGTGCCAGCCTGATCTGGGACGACGAGCCGCGTAACCTGGGAGATCGCTGGGAGTGTGCGCTCAGGTCCCCGAACCAGAAGACGAGCCGACCGCAGGACGGAACACTTGTGTCTGAGAACATGACTGACAGCACGGGGACGCAGCAATCTCCCGACGGATCCGATGTCGTGCAGCCCAATGCCGGGGCGGGCGCCCTCGAGAACCATCTGGGTGGTGAAGAGGCGCGCAACTACCGGCGCTACGAGCGCGACATCATCGCGCCGCATGTCGGCAGTTCGCTGCTGGAGATCGGGTCCGGGCTCGGTGATTTCTCCGCCCAGTTTCTGCCGCGGCTGGAGCGCCTGGTGGTCAGCGACAGCGATCCGTACTGCCTCGAGCAGTTGTCCAAACGCTACGAGGACGACCCGAGCGTTCAGGTCCTCGAGCTTGTCCTTCCGGCCGACATACCGCTGAGCGAACCGGTGGACACCGTGGTCGCGATGAACGTGCTCGAGCACATCGTCGACGACGTCGCCGCGCTGCGGTCCCTGGCCCGTGTGACCAGGCCCGGCGGCAAGATCGTGCTCTGGGTTCCCGGGTACCAGCAGCTCTACGGTGACTTCGACCGGAAGGTTGGGCACGTCCGCAGGTATACGCCGAAGACCCTGGGAGCCGCCGTCACGACGGCCGGGCTGTCCATCGAGGTGCTGCGGCCGATCAACCTGCTCGGCGGGATCGCCTGGTGGTTCGCGGTACGCCGGGCGGGCGTCAACTACCCGAAACCCGGCATCGTCCGCCTCTACGACCGCACCGTCGTGCCGACCACGCGGTTCATCGAGCGGCTGATCCGGCCGCCGTTCGGGCAGACGGTGCTGTGTGTGGCGCGGGTACCCGAGAACGACGAGAGCGGCTGACCGGCGCGCCAGGACCGCGCGGCTGACCTGCCGGGGCCGTGACGCGCCGCCGGCTGGGCCCCTCGCCGCTCCATGATCGGCACACCGCGCGCCGGGCGCCTGGCGGTGCCGGTTACATCCGCTCGGGAACCTGAACGCCGAGCAGGCCGAGGCCGGTCAGCAGCACCCGCAGCGTCACCGCGGAAAGCGCGAGCCGAGATTCCTTAACGGCTTCGCTCGGCGCGCCGAGCACGGGACACTGCTCGTAGAACGTGGTGAACGCGCTGGCCACGTCGAACAGGTAGGCGGCAAGCCGGTGCGGCTCAGCCGTGTCCGCGACCTGCTTGACGGCGGTGCCGAATTCGAGCAACCGCAGGCCAAGTGCCCGTTCGGCGGGCTCACCGAGGACTATCTGGCCCGTTGCCTGATCCGGTTCCCGGTCGGCCCTGCGGAAGATCGACCGGATCCGCGCGGCCGCGTACTGAAGGTAGGGGCCGGTGTTCCCGTTGAGCGCGAGCATGCGGTCGAAGTCGAGGACGTAGCTGGAATCGCGGGCTACGGACAGGTCGGCGTACTTGAGCGCGCCAATGCCGACCGCCTCCGCGATGGCCGAGCGCAGCGCCGCGTCGTCGTAGCGGTCGGCGATGATCTCCTCTGCCCGGCGGACGGCCTCGCCGATGAGGGTGGCCAGCTTGACCGGCTCGCCGGTCCTGGTGCGAAGCCGCTTACGCTCCGCGTCGGTCACCAGGCCGATGACGGCGTGCTCGGCAACGATCCCATCGGTCAGCCAGCCGGCCAGCCGGGCGGTCGCGAACACCATCTGCAGGTGCAGCGCCTGCTCGGACCCCACCACGTAGATGATCCGGCGCGCGCCCAGGTTGTTGATCCGGTACCTGATCGCGGCCACGTCGGTGGTCCCGTAGCCGTATCCGCCGTCGCTCTTGCGCAGAATGAGCGGCAGCGGGCCGCCGTCGCGGCCGGTGAAGCCGGGCGGGAACACGCAGAGCGCACCCTCGCTCATGACCGCGATGCCAGCGGCCTCGAGTTCGTCGCACACGTCGGCCAGCATCGGGTTGTAGAAACTCTCCGGTGCCATGTCCGCGTCGGTCAGCGTGACACCGAGCTTGGCGTAGAGACCGCCGAGATACCGCATGGACTCGTTGACGAGGACCTGCCACAGCCGCAGTGTCTCCTCGTCACCCGCCTGCAGCTTGACGACCCGGCGGCGGGAGCGGGCGGCGAAGGCGGGGTCGGTGTCGAACTTCACCCGCGCCGCCTGGTAGAAGGCGGTGAACTCGCCCGCCGCGAGCTGCTCGTGGGTGGCCGGCTCGCCCACGTCGAGTATGTGCTCGATGAGCATGCCGAACGGTGTGCCCCAGTCCCCGAGGTGGGCCTCGCGGATCACCTTGTGGCCGAGGAACTCAAGAACCCGGGTGATCGCGTCGCCTACCACGGTGGCCCGCAGGTGGCCCACGTGGAGTTCCTTGGCGACGTTCGGTCCCGAGTAGTCGACGACGACGATCTGCGGTTCGGCTGCGGCGGGAACACCGAGCCGCGCGTCGCCGGACAGCGCCTGGGTCTGGGCGGCGATCCAGTCGTCGCGCAGCCTGAAGTTGATGAAGCCCGGGCCGCTCACCTCGGGCGCGGCGGAGATGTCGGCCACGTCAAGCTGGCCGGCCAGTTGCTCGGCCAGTTCGCGGGGCGGGCGGCCGAGCCGCCTGCCCAGCGCGAGCGCCACGTTCGACTGGAAGTCGGCGAACTGGGACGGCCGGATCACCGGGTCGGTGCCGGCTTCATCGGCGCCGAACGCGGCAGCCAGCGCGAGCCGCACGCGCTGCGCCAGGACATCCTGCGGATCCGCCATGCAGCGTTCGTGCTCCATCCTCATCTTTGCGCCGTTGTCTTGCGGCGCTGTGTCTTTGCGGCGCCGTCCGGGTGGCGGTCCGTGGGCGCCGCCCAGGCGGCCGTTCATCCCTGTGGCCGCCACCTTCGCGTGACCGGCCGCGCCGGTCAGCCGTGCGCCCTTCATCTTATCGGTCACCGGCGGGCGGGTGTCCTTGTGCCCGCAGCCGGTCGCGCTCGCCCAGGGAAGGACCGTAACGGCCGTCACGCTCCCATCGCTCGGCGACGTGGCCGGTTAGAACGCCGCGCTCCATATCTTCGCCATGTCGATCGGCTGACGCGGCGAGGGCCCACGGCGCGTCGCCGGCCCGGCTCAGGACCGGCGCAGGAAGCCGGTGCGCGCGTGGCCCACGCGGTCCTTGATCCGGTCGGCGATGTGCCCGTCGGCCAGGCTCGCGGCGAGCACGCAGGCCGACGCGACCCCCTTGGCCGTCGCCGCGCCGTGCGCGATCACGACGGTGCCGTGCAGGCCCAGGAGCGCGGCGCCGCCCTGGCTCTCCGGGTCGAGGCGCGTGGCGAGCGAGCGAAGGCGGCCGCGCTGCAGCCGCGCGCCGATCCGGGCGGCAGGCGAGCTTGTCATGATGCCGCGTAGCTGCTGCGCGGCAAACCTGACCGTGCCCTCGAGCGTCTTGAGCGCCACGTTTCCGGTGAAGCCGTCCGACACCACGACGTCGACCCGCCCCGCCAGCAGGTCGTCGCCCTCCATGTTGCCCGCGAAGCTGAGTGCGGGTTCGCCGCCCGGCCGTTCGGTGGCCGCCGCGGTCAGCAGTTCGTGGGTGCGGCGCGCCAGCTTGTTTCCCTTCCCCGGCTCGGAGCCGATCGTGAGCAGGCCAACGCTGGGCCGTTCGATCCCGAGAGCGATCTGCGCGTAGGCGACGCCCAGGTGAGCGAACTGGACGAGCATCTCGGGCTTGGGATCGGCGGTCGCCCCGGCGTCGAGAAGCACCGTGGGCGTCGGCTCGGTGGGCAGCACGACGGCGAGCGCCGGCCGGAGCACGCCGGGCAAGGACCGCAGCCGCAGGCGTGCGGTCGCGACGACCGCGGCCGTCGAGCCGGCCGAAACAAGCGCGCCGGCCTGGCCGCGCCTGATCAGCTGGCACCCCACGGCCAGGCTGGATCGGGGCCGGCGCCAGCTGGCGAGCGCCCCTTCCTCCATGCTGAGCACGTCGTCGGCGGGCACGATGGGAATATCCCGGTCGGCGCCCTGCTCGGCCAGCAGGTGCCGGAGTATGGTCGGCTGGCCGGTGAGCACGACGCGGACCTGATGCTCACGAACGGCGGCCACGGCGCCGGCGACGACCTGATCGGGAGCGTGGTCGCCGCCCATGGCGTCAACCGCGACGGCTGGCCGCGTCAGGGGGTCACCGGCCCCGGTTGCCGGTGCCGGGGCGGCGTGAACAACGAGCGATCGTCATGCGGTCAAGCCTTTCACTATCCGGATGATCCCCTAATTATTGGCCGCACCGCCACCTGGTGTCTGTCGCAGGAGCGTTTCGTGGCCCCCGGCCGGGACGCGCGATGATTTCAGGCCGCGGCCGGCGTTTGATCTCATGAGGTATCCGCCAGCCGGGACTCAACACAGAGAGCAGGTTCGGGCCACATGGACGTTCACTCGCGCGATCGCGCGTACCAGCGCGGCAGCGACAGCACGCGAAGCGGCGAGAGGATCATCGAAGCCAACGGTGTCGATCTGTGCGTCGAGACCTTCGGTGCCGCCGCGGACCCGGCGATCCTGCTCATTCACGGCGCGTCCGCTTCGATGCTGTGGTGGGAGGAGGAGCTGTGCGAACGGATCGCCGCGGCAGGCCGGTATGTAATCCGGTTCGACAATCGTGACACCGGCAGGTCGGTGAGCTACCCGCCCGGGCGGCCGGGGTACTCCCTGCGGGACATGGTGGACGACGCCGCCGGCATCCTTGACACCCTCGGCGTCGGCCGCGCACATTTCGTCGGCCGGTCGATGGCCGGGGCGATCGCCGCGGCGGCCGCGATGCGCTACGCCGGCCGGACAGCCTCGCTCACCCTCGTCTGCACGACACCGGGCGGCGCGGGCCTGCCGCCGATGTCGGCGGAGTTCATCCGCTACACAAGCTCCGGCAATCCGGACGCTTCTGACCGCCCGGCCGTGGTGGAGTTCGTCGTTGGCCTGATGAAGGAGTACTCGGGCGGCTCGCCGTACTACGACGAGCATGCGATGCGCTCACTGGCCGAGCGCGACGTTGCGCGCACTGCCAGTATCGCCTCCTGCCTGACCAATCATTTCGTCGTCGACTTCGACGAAGAGGTGCGGTTCGGCGAGATCCACGCGCCTACGCTCGTCGTCCACGGTGAGCGCGACCCGGTGTTTCCGCTCCCTCACGGGCAAGCTCTGCAGCAGCAGATCCCAGGTGCCGAACTGCTGATCATGGACCGTGCCGGGCACGAGCTGCCCCCGCCCCTGTGGGACGTCTTCGTGCCGAAGCTGGTCGAGCACACCAGCTGACCCCCGGCCGCCGGCGCTGATCGCGGCCGCGAAGTCAGGCGGGGGTGGTGATCTCGGCGGACTCGGCCGGGGCGGGGCTTGGTGCGGCTTTGCCGCCCTTGATGGCGAAGCAGCCCAGGGCCGCGACACCGATCACGGCGATGGGCAGCACGATGGTGGCGCGCATCGCGGTGACAAAGCCGTTCGTGAACGCGTCGTGCGCGACCCGTTCGATGAGGAGAACCACCTGCTGCGGCAGCCCCCGGGGGAGCCGCACGTTGCTGCCGCTCTGGCCGGCGCCAACCCGCAGACCGCTCTTGGCGGCGGTACGAAAGCCGGCGACGAAACCGGCCCGCGTGGCCGGCGGAAGCTGGCCCGCGCGCTGCGCGGCCTGGCTGGCGAGTGCGGACGCGAGCTGGTTCTGCAGCAGGGCGCCGACCGCCGAAGTGCCGATGACGGCGCCGACCTGGCGGTTGGTGTTGAACAACCCGGACGCCGCGCCCGCGAGCTGCGGCTGGACGTCGCGCATCGCCACCGTGCTCAGCGGCGCGAAGATACAGCCCATGCCGATCCCGGCCACGATCAGCGCAGGCAGGAAGTCGTACCAGACGGAGTCGGGCCGCGCGATCCACGCGGCCCAGCCCATTCCGGCCGCGAACAGCGTCAACCCGGTGATCAAGATGTACTTCCCGCCGATCCGGTCGGCCAGCCGGCCTGCGACGGGCGCCAGGAACACCGAGACCACCGACGCGGGAGCGAGCGTGAGGCCGGCGCGGAGCGCCGACATGCCAAGCGCTGACTGCAGGTAGATCGTGAAGGGCAGGAAGATGCCGAGCATGCCGATGGCGAGGGCGAACGCGACGAAGTTCATCACGGCGAAGTTTCTGTCGCGCAGCACCGCGAAGGGCACCAGCGGTTCCTTGTCCTGCCGCAGCTTCTCGACGACGACGAAAGCCGCGAGCGCCGCGATGCCGATCGCGAAGATGAGCGGGATGCTCAACACCCCGTTGATCTTTCCCCAGTCGTACTTCTGGCCCTCGACCAGGCCGTAGCAGATCGCGAAGAGCGCGCCGCTCGCGAGGACCACGCCGACGATGTCCAGCCGGTGCCTGCGGCCGGGCTTCATGTCAGGGATGAGGACGAAGCTCAGGCCGAGCACGACGGCGCCGATGGGCAGGTTGACGAAGAAGATCCAGCGCCAGTCGAACGCGGTGACCAGCAGCCCGCCCAGGGTGGGGCCGGCGATCGTGGCCAGGCCGGCCACCGC
>DATFVJ010000233.1:0-12203 GCA_035260365.1 Streptosporangiaceae bacterium | reverse complement strand
CCCTGCTGATCATGGTGACCGCCAGTCCGCCGGGCGCCGGCTTGATCGCCGCGGCCGCCGTGGGCCTGGCCGTGCTCGCCACCCTGGCGGCCGGGCTTGGCCTGCTGCTGCGCAGCGAGTCCTTCGCGCTGCGCGCGGGCCACGCGCTGCAGCACGTGCTCACCGTCGCCGGCCGGCTGGTGCGTCGGCGGCCACCCTCCGACGTCACCGGATCGCTGCTCGGCTTTCGCCAACGGGCGGCCGGCCTGCTCGCCGCGCGCGGCTGGCGGATCACCGCCACGACGGCGGTGACCCAGATCGCCTTGTGGCTCGTCCTGCTGGCGTGCCTGCGCGGCACCGGCCTGTCCCAGGCTCAGGTGCCCTGGCAGACGTCCCTCGCGGCCTTTGCGTTCGTCGGCCTGCTGACGGCCCTGCCCATCACCCCCGGCGGTATCGGCATCACCGAACTCGGGCTGGTCGCGGTCCTGGCCGCGGGCGCCGGCCACCGGGTCAGTGCGCAGATAACCGCCGCTGTGCTGTTGTACCGCGCCGTCACCTACCTGCCCCCGATCCCGCTCGGCGCGGTCGCGTGCCTCGTGTGGCGGCACGCGCCCGCGCTCATCCACGCCGGCCCTGGCGATGCCGTCCGGGCGCGCCTGCGCGGCGACGGCGAAGCGCGCCAGCCGGCCGCTGATGTCACGACCGGGCGGGTGGACGCGCGCCGCGAGCCGGTCGCCAATGACGCGCGGGGCTGACAGCGTCGCTGCCACGCCGCTGGGAGCAGGCTCTGGGTCGGCCGCTCTACTGCGGGGTCTTCTCCCGCGTCGGGAGGTGGCGCTGCAGGAACTCTTCCGTGCGCCGCCAGGCCCTGGCCGCGGGCTGCGGCATGTGGAACATCGGGGCCATCCGGTTGTGGAACGCGTGCCCGGCGTCCTCCTCGACGTGGATCTCCACGTTCGGGCGCGCCGCCGCGGCGTCCTCCACCCGTGCGACCTGCTCGCGCGGAATGTAGGGGTCGCTCCCACCGAAGTGGAACTGAACCGGGCTGCCGATCGCGGCGAGCGCGTCCAGGTGGTCAGGCACCGCCGAGCCGTAGAACGAGACGACGGCGTCAAGCTCCTCCCGCGCGGCGAGGAAGTAGGCGATTGACCCGCCGAGGCAGAAACCGATCACGCCGATACCACCGGTGGTTTCTGGCCGCGCGGCCAGATGCCGCAGCGCGGCCGCGGCGTCGGCGACCCCCTGCTGTGCGTCGAAACGCGACGCAAGCGCCAATGACTCGGTCAGGCCGTCCTGATCATGATGGGCGCGGTAGCCGGGCTTGAGCCGCCAGAACAGGTCCGGCGCGCCGACGACGTACCCGAGGTCGGCGAGGTCCGCCGCGACCGCCTCGATGTAGTCGCTCACGCCGTAGATCTCCTGGATCAGCAGCAGGGCTGGGCCCTCGCCCGTGACCGGAAGCCACAGCGGCATGTCGAAGGACCCGCCGGGTACCTCGACCGACTCGACGCGAGATGACATGGCTAACTCCCTTGCGCAGCGACTCGTATCCTAGGGTGCCGAGCGCGCCGCATGTCGGGGGCCCCTGCCGGGCGCGGCTCGCGGCGGCGCGCCGCGTCTGTTTGCCCACGCCTGCGCATCAGGGGACCCTGGTGTCATGACCATCAGGCCACAGCGACCGGCGCGGGCCGACGGCGACGCCGCAGCGCGGACCGACGGCGACGCCGCCCCGCGCATTGAGGACGCCGCCCCGCGCATTGACGGCGACGCCGAGCCGCGGACCCAGGGCGACGCCGCCCCGCGCATTGAGGACGCCGCCGAGGCGCGGGCCGACGGCGAGGCCGAGGCGCGGGTCGGCCTGAACAGGTTCAACGCGCGGCCGGTGGAGGCGGCCTGCCAGGCGCTCCTGGCCTGCTGCTCGTCCTCGCGCTGGGCCGCGCAGGTCGCCGCCGCCCGGCCGTACGCGTCGGTCGACGCCGCACTGCGGCGCTGCGATGAGGCAGTTGCCGGCCTGGCCAACAGCGATCTGGCGGAGGCGCTGTCGGGGCACCCGCGGATCGGGGAGGTGACCGGTGCGCGGCCCGGCCAGCAGACCAGGGACCAGACCAGGGACCAGACCAGGGACCAGACCGGGGAGCGGACCCGGCGGCCGCCCGGCGAGCAGGTCAGGGAGCAGGTCAGGGAGCGGCCCGGCGAGCGGCCAGGCAGCGGCACCGACCGCTGGTCACGCCAGGAGCAGGCGGGTGTCAGCGGTGCGGACCTGGCGACGAGGCAGGAACTCGCCGCCGCCAACGCGGCCTACGAACGGCGCTTCGGCCACCTGTATCTCGTCTGCGCCACCGGCAAGAGCGCGGCGGAACTCCTCGGCTTGCTGCACGCACGGCTGGCCAACGATCCCGCCGCGGAGTGGCGTGTGGTGCGCGCCGAGCTTGGCAAGATCAACCGGATCAGGCTGCGGGCGCTGATCGAGGGGGCGGCGTGAGCGCCGTCACCACCCACGTGCTCGATACCGGGCGCGGCACGCCCGCCGAGGGTGTCCTGGTCCGGCTCGAGCGGGCGTCAGGCGCCGGTGCCGTGCGGATCGGCAGCGCCCGCACCGGCTCCGACGGGCGGGTACGCGACCTGGGTCCCGCGGACCTGCAGGCGGGCACCTACCGGCTCGTCTTCGACACGGCGGAGTATTTCGCCGCCCACGGGCATCAGGCGGCGTTCTTTCCCGAGGTGGTGGTCACCTTCGCCGTGGACGGCACGCAGCCGCATCACCACGTGCCGCTCCTGCTCAGCCCGTTCGCCTACTCCACCTATCGCGGGAGCTGACCATGGACATCGTGCTCGGCCCGAACCAGTACGGCAAGGCGGAGACCAGGCTGCTGCGGGTCTACCGGGACAGCGACCGGCACGAGATCCGTGACCTCAGCGTCTCGACGTCGCTGCGCGGCGACTTCGCGGGCGCGTACACCCGCGGCGATCAGGCCCACGTACTGCCCACCGACACGCAGAAGAACACCTGTTTCGCCTATGCGAAGGAGAAGGGCGTCGGCGAGATCGAGGCGTACGCCACGGAGCTGGCGGGGCACTTCGTCGACGACGTCGAGTTCGTCGCGGGTGCGCGGGTCGAGGTCGACGAATACCGCTGGGACCGGGTCCGCGTCGGCCAGACCGGGCACGCGCACACCTTTGTCCGGGCGGGGCCCGATGTCCGGACGACGGCCGTGACGGTCGAGGGGAAGGGCGCGCGGCGGCAGGTCTGGGTGGTGTCGGGCCTGAAGGATCTCGTGGTGCTCAAGTCGACGGGTTCGGAGTTCTCCGGCTACCTGACCGACCGCTACACCACCCTCCAGGAGACCGCGGACCGGGTCCTCGCCACCTCGCTGACGGCGCGCTGGCGCTACGGCGCCGCCGGGGTGGACTGGGGCGGCGCCTACGCGCAGATCCGCGGGATCCTGCTCGAACGATTCGCGACGGTGCACAGCCGGGCGCTGCAGCAGAGCCTGTGGGAGATGGGCCGTGCGGTGCTGCGGGAGCGGAGCGACGTGGCCGAAATCCGGCTCTCCGCGCCGAACAGGCACCACTTCCTCGTCGACCTCGCGCCGTTTGGGCTGCCGAACCCGGGGGAGGTCTTCTACGCGGCGGACCGGCCGTACGGCCTGATCCAGTGCGGCGTCGAACGCGACGACGCGCCGCCTCCGGGGATGGCCTGGCACTCACCCGAGGCGTTCGCATGACAGCCGGCCACCACCACGACACGGCCGGCCGCGACCGGGCCGGCCGCGACATCTCCAGTGGCGCGAGGAGTTGCCGTGGAATTCCTCCAGCCGGCTAGCTGGGCCGACGCCCTGTCCGCCAAGGCGGCGTGCCCGTCGGCGATGCCGCTGGCGGGCGGGACCGACGTCATGGTCGAGCTGAACTTCGACACGAGCCGCCCGGACGCGCTTCTCGACCTCACCCGCGTTCCCGAGCTCGCGCAGTGGGCGATGGACGGCGGCCGGGTACGGCTCGGGGCGGGTGTCACCTACACCCGTGTCATCGACGAACTCGGTGCCAGGCTGCCTGGCCTGGCGATGGCCGCGCGCACGGTGGGCTCTCCGCAGATCAGGAACCGGGGCACCGTCGGCGGCAACCTCGGGGCCGCGTCGCCGGCCGGAGACTGCCATCCGGCGTTGCTCGCCGCGGGCGCCGAGGTGGAGGTGGCGTCCACGGGCGGCAAGCGGGTCATCGCCGTGGCGGACTTCTTCACCGGGGTGAAAACGAACGCGCTTCGCCCGGACGAGCTGATCGAGGCGATCCTGGTGACGCCGCCGGCCGGTCCGCAGCAGTTCAGCAAGATCGGGACGCGCAACGCCATGGTCATCGCCGTGGCCGCGTTCGGTCTTGCGCTGCACCCCGACACCCGGACCGTCGGCACCGGCATCGGCTCGGCCGCCCCGACCCCCATCGCGGCGGCGGCCGCGCAGACGTTTCTCGCCGCTGCGCTCGACGACATGGGGCTGTGGGAGTCACGCGGTGAGCTGCCCGACGCCGTCGTCGAGCGGTTCGCGGCGCTGGTCGCGTCCGCGGCGGCGCCGATCGACGACGTTCGCGGCACGGCCGCGTACCGGGTGCGCGCCCTTGCCGTCATGGCCAGCCGGACACTCAGTTGGGCGTGGCGCGACTACCGCCAGGGCCGTCGGTCAACCGAAAGGTGGTGACCCTGCCGATGCGTATCACGATGACGGTCAACGGCGTGCCCAGGCAGGCCGACGACGTGTGGGAGGCGGAGAGCCTGCTCTACGTCCTGCGGGAGCGGCTGGGCCTTCCAGGTTCCAAGAACGCCTGTGAGCAGGGGGAATGCGGATCCTGCACGGTGTACCTCGACGGTGAGATCGTCTGTGCCTGCCTGGTGGCCGCGGGCCAGGCCCACGGCCGTGACGTCATCACGGTCGAAGGCCTGGCCAGCGGCGACGCGCTGCACCCGCTCCAGGAGGCGTTCGTGGAGACGGGCGCGGTGCAGTGCGGGTTCTGCACACCCGGCCTGCTCGTCGCAGCGGACGACCTGCTGCGCAGGTACCCGCGGCCGTCCGACGCGCGGATCCGCGAGGCGCTCGCGGGCAACCTGTGCCGGTGCACGGGATACGAGCAGATCCTGGCGGCCGTCCGGCTTGCCGCTGACCGGCTGGCGGACACGCCGTGACAATCATGATCCTTAACGGCTGCGCGGTGGTCACCATGAACGCCGGCCGCGCCGAGTACGCACCTGGCCATGTCGTCGTGGATGGCAACCGCCTCGCCGCGGTCGGTGCGGGCGAGGCGCCCGCCGGGCCTGACGCGGGCTACACCGGCGCGCGGTACGTCGACGCGCGGGGGTGCCTGGCGACGCCGGGGCTGGTGAACGCCCACCACCATCTCTACCAGTGGGCCACCCGTGGCATGGCGCAGGACGCGGGCCTGTTCGACTGGCTGACCGCGCTCTATCCGGTGTGGGCGGGCCTGGACGCCGACATCGTGCACGCCGTTTCCACGGCCGCTCTCGGCTGGCTGGCCCGGACCGGTTGCACCACGACGACCGACCACCAGTACCTGTTCCCCCGAGGCGGCGGTGATCTGCTGGCCGCGACCGTCGAGTCCGCACGCGAGACCGGATTGCGTTTCCACCCCACCAGGGGATCGATGGACCTCGGGCAGAGCGCGGGAGGCCTGCCGCCCGACGACGTCGTCGAGGACACCGGCGAGATCCTCGCGGCGACGCAAACAGCGATCAGCCGCTTCCACGACCCGTCGCCGGACTCGATGCTGCGGGTCGCCGTCGCTCCCTGCTCGCCCTTCGCGGTCACCGGCGAACTGCTCACCGAGTCGGCCGCCCTGGCCAGGCGCGACCAGGTCCGGCTGCACACCCACATCGCGGAGACGCAGGACGAGGACGAGTACTGCAGATCGCACTTCGGGCTTTCACCGGTCGAATACCTGGACTCCCTCGAGTGGCTGGGACCGGACGTGTGGCTGGCGCACGCCGTGCACCTGGACGACCAGGCGATCGGCCGGCTGGCCGCCACGCGCACCGGGGTCGCGCACTGCCCCTCGTCCAACGCCAGGCTGGGCGCGGGCATCTGCCGCGCACGCGCGCTCCTCGACGCGGGCGCGCCGGTCGGGCTCGGCGTGGACGGCGCCGCGTCCAACGAGGCGGGATCGCTGCTCGGCGAGGTCAGGCAGGCATCCCTGGTCGCACGCGCGGCCGGCGGACCCGGGGCGATGAGCGTGCGGCGGGCACTCGAGATGGCCACCCTCGGCGGTGCGACCCTGCTGGGCCGGGACACCGAGATCGGCTCACTCGAACCGGGTAAGCTCGCCGACGTCGCGCTCTGGCGGCTCGACACCTTGCCGCACAGCGGCATCGGCGACCCGGTCGCCGCGCTCGTCCTCGGCGCGCCCGCCCCGCTCGAACTCCTGCTTGTCAACGGGCGCCCGGTGGTCGAGCGCGATCGAGTGATCACCATCGACGAGCCGCGCGTGGCGGCCGCGGCCCGCGGCGCGAGCCGGACCCTGCTGGCCAAGGCTGGAGTGACGCTATGACCGCGAGCGCCAGTTACCCCGCGCGAGTTCCCGATGGCGCGCCGCGCGAGCTTGGCCGCCGCGCGCCGGAAATCCGCCCGCCTGCCGGCGGGAGCGTCGGCGACAGCCCGCGACGGCCGGACGGCGCCCTGAAGGTGACCGGGGCGTTCGCCTACGGCAGCGACCTGTGGATGGACGACATGATCTGGGGGACCACGCTGCGCAGCCCGCATCCGTATGCCCGGATCCGGTCCATCGACATCGGCGCGGCGCTCGCGACAAGCGGCGTGTACGCCGTCCTCACCCACGAAGACGTGCCAGGCTCCAACCTGTGCGGGCTCGAAGTCACCGACCAGCCGGTACTCGCCGAAGGGGTGGTGCGCTACCAGGGCGAGCCGGTCGCGCTGGTAGCGGCCGACCACCCCGAGATCGCCAGGCGCGCGGCCGGCCAGATCGCGGTCGGCTACGAGGTGCTCGAACCCGTCACAGACGCCCGCCAGGCGCTCGGCAGCGCTAGCTGGCCGCAGGCGGGGCAGCACGCGGGACAGCACGCGGGACAGCAGGCGGGACAGCAGGCGGCACCTGCCGCCGGCCCGCTGCCGCAGGTGCCCTCGCTGCACGCGGGGGGCAACCTCGTGCGTCACCTCAAGATCCGGAAAGGTGATCCCGGGCCCAGGGCGGACGTGGTCGTGGTCGGCCACTACTCGGTGGGGATGCAGGACCAGGCGTTCCTCGGGCCGGAGGCCGGGCTCGCGGTGCCCGACGGGGACGGCGGCGTCGATCTTTACGTGGCCACGCAGTGGCTGCACGTGGATCAGCGGCAGATCTGCGCCGCGCTCGGGCTGCCCGCGGAAAGGGTCAGGCTCGTGCTCGCCGGGGTCGGCGGGGCGTTCGGCGGCCGCGAGGACCTGTCCATGCACGTGCACGCCTGCCTGCTCGCGCTGCACACGGGCCGGCCGGTCAAGATGGTGTACAACCGGGAGGAATCCTTCTTCGGGCACGTGCACCGCCACCCCGCCACGATGCGTTACGAGCACGGCGCCAACCGCGACGGCACCCTCGTCTACGTCAAGGCGGAGATCTACTTCGACGGCGGCGCCTACACCTCGAGCACGCCGGCCGTGGTGGGAAACGGCGGCACGATGGCGGCCGGGCCGTACGTCGTGCCGAACGTGCGCGTCGACGCCTACGGCGCCTATACGAACAACCCGCCGTGCGGCGCGATGCGCGGCTTCGGGTGCGTACAGGCGGCCTTCGGCTACGAGGCGCAGATGGACAAGCTCGCCGCCGAGCTTGGCATCGACCCGGTCGAACTGCGCTGCCGCAACGCGATGACGATGGGCAGCGAGGCGCCCACCGGCCAGGTCGTCGACAGCCCTGCGCCGGTCGCCGAACTCCTGCGCCGCCTGCGGGCCATGCCGCTGCCACCGGAGCGCCCGGCGGGTGCGGGCACGCCCAGCCGTGACGCGCGCTCGGGTGGCAGCGGCGGGCTCAGCCGCGACGAGCTCGGCGGCGGCCTGCTCGACCTGCCCGGCGGAGTCTCGAACACCACCCACGGGGAAGGCGTCGTCCGGGGGATCGGATACGCCGTCGGCTACAAGAACGTCGGATTCTCCGAGGGATACGACGACTTCTCGACCGCGCGGGTGCGGCTCTCGGTGGCCGGGGGAGAGCCGACGGTGGCCGTCCACACCGCGGCGGCCGAGGTCGGCCAGGGGCTGGTCACCGTCGAGCAGCAGATCTGTCGTACCGAGCTTGGCGTGGACCACGTCGTCGTGTACCCCGCGGACACGCGGGTCGGGTCGGGTGGCTCGACGTCCGCATCCCGCCAGACGTACGTGACCGGCGGGGCGGTCCGGGCGGCGTGCGAGCGCGTGCGTGCACGGGTCTACGCGCTGGCGCGGCGCCGGCTCGGCCGCAGCGTTCCCGATCTGCGCATCCAGGGGGGCCAGCTGGTCTCGGCGGCCGAGGGACCGCTCGGCACGCTCACCGACCTCCTCGGCGCACAGGCGATAGAGGAGACGGTCGAATGGCGGCACCGCGCCACCGAGCCCCTGGACCCGCAGACCGGCCAGGGTTCCGCGCACGTGCAGTACGCCTTCGCGGCGCACCGCGCGGTGGTGGACGTGGACACCGAACTCGGCCTGGTGAAGGTGGTCGAGCTCGCCTGCGTGCAGGACGTCGGCAAGGCGGTGAATCCGCAGGCGGTGGCCGGGCAGATCCAGGGCGGCAGCGCACAGGGCCTGGGCCTTGCGGTGATGGAGGAAATCCTGGTGGACGGCGGGCTGATCAGGAACCCTTCGTTCACCGACTACCTGATCCCCACCATCTTGGACATGCCGCCGATGCGGATCGAGATCATGGAGTGCCCCGACCCGCACGCGCCCTACGGGCTGCGCGGCGTCGGCGAGGCGCCGACGATCTCTTCGGGCCCGGCGGTGGCCGCGGCGATCAGGGCCGCGACGGGAAGAGAGCTCGCGCGGGTCCCGATCCGGCCAGAACACATAGCACTCGACGGCTGGCCGAAGGCCGATCATGCCCGCGCGGGGTGACCTGGAGACGCGTGTCGGCGCGGAGATCGACGCGCTGCTCGTCGGCGCGGACGAGGCGCTCACGGCGGGATACCCGGGTGATCGGGGGACCAGGCAGCCGGTGCACACGGTGTACGTGCCCGCCGACCTGTTCAGCCCCGCGCTGACCGCGCGGTGGGGACAGCGGGCGCTCGCCATGATGGACGATCAGGCGCCGGATCCTGAGCACTTCGCCGGGGCGATGGGCCTGCCGCCCGGCCTGGCGCGGGAGGTTCAGCCGCTGGTCCGGGCCAAACTCACCACCGAGCCGATCGAAGATCTGCGGCTCGATTTCGAGGACGGCTACGGCGAGCGGGATAGCGCTGTGGAGGACGCGGACGCGGGCGCGGCCGCCGCCGCGCTCGCCGCGGCCGTCGCCCAGGGCACTGCGCCGCCTTTCGTGGGCCTGCGGTGCAAGAGCCTGGAGCCGCGCACCCGCAGGCGCGCCATCCGCACCCTCGATCTGTTCATCGCAGCCGCCCTCGAGCACGGGCCGCTCCCGGCCGGCCTGGTCCTCACCCTCCCGAAGGTCACCTCCGCCGCGCAGGTCGCGGCGATGGCGCACCTGTGCACCAAGCTGGAAGAGGCGCACCGGCTCAAGCCCGGCCGGCTCGTCTTCGAGGTGCAGGTCGAGACCCCGCAGGCGGTCCTGGGGGCAGACGGCACGGCGACCATCGCGCGCTGCGTGCACGCCGGGCAGGGCCGCGTCGCCGGCCTGCACTACGGCACCTACGACTACAGCGCGGCGCTCGGGATCGCCGCCGGGTACCAGAGCATCGAGCATCCCGCGGCCGACCACGCGCGAGCCGTGATGCAGGTCGCGGCGGCAGGCACCGGCGTCCGCCTGTCGGACGGCTCGACGAACATCGTGCCGTGCGGCGACCGCGGCCAGATCGCGGCCGCCTGGCGGCTGCACGCACGCCTCGTCCGGCGATCCCTGGAGCGGGGCTTCTACCAGGGCTGGGACATGCATCCGGGGCATCTGCCGAGCCGGTACGCCGCCACGTACGGGTTCTTCCGCCAGGACCTGCCCACGGCCTGCGCGCGGTTGCGGTCCTATCTCGGCGGCGGCCGTGGCGCGCTGATCGAGGAACCCGCGACCGCACGCGCGCTCGCGGGCTACGTGGCGCGCGGCGCCGCCTGCGGCGCCGTCACGCCGCAGGAGATCGCCGACCTCGTCGGCCCCGACCTGGCCAGCCTCGACCGGCCAGGCCTCGACGCCCTCCGCGCCGCCGTCCAGGCGGTGCCCGCCCGGGGGGACACTGCGGCCGGGGACACCCCAGGCCCTGGCCCGGAACCGCCCGTGGCGCCCCGCAGTCCAGGATCGGCGCGCAGTGCGGCCGCCGTTCGGGCGGTGCCGGCCCGGGGGGGCACTGTTCCGTCCGGGGACACCCCGGACCCCGAGGGCCCGGAACCCCCCGCTGCGCCCCGCAGTCCAGGATCGGCGCGCCGCGCGGCAGCCGTTCGGGATAATGTTCGTTCGCCTGGGCGTTCCACAGATCACGGCGGCGAGCGGTCCGATGGCGGCTGAGCTTGATCTGCTCGTGCGCGGCCGGCGCATACTCACCGCTGGCGGCATCGGGCCGGGCGCGGTCGGGATCCGGCAGGGCAGGATCGCTGCCGTCGGACCACCCGAACGCGCCACGGGTGCCGCTCGCCTGGTCGACCTGGCTGACGACGAGGTGCTGCTGCCCGGGCTCGTCGACACCCACGTGCACGTCAACGAGCCTGGCCGCACCGGCTGGGAGGGATTCGCCAGCGCGACGCGGGCGGCCGCGGCGGGCGGGATCACCACCATCGTCGACATGCCGCTCAACTCGATTCCCCCGACCACCGACGCCGCCGCCCTGCGCGTCAAGCGCGCGGCCGCGCGCGGCCAGTGCCGGGTGGACGTCGGCTTCTGGGGCGGCGCGGTGCCGGGCAACAACGGCGAGCTCGCTGCGCTGCGTGCGGCCGGGGTGCCCGGATTCAAGTGCTTCATGGTCGACTCCGGCGTGCCGGAGTTCCCGCCGCTCGATGATCACGAGCTTGAGCAGGCCATGCGGCAGGTTGCGGCGCTCGGCAGCCTCCTGATCGTGCACGCGGAGGACCCGGCCGGCATCGTGCCGTTGCCCGCGCGGCGCACCGCCTACGCCGACTTCCTGCGGTCGCGCCCGGCGCGCACAGAAGAGGCGGCGATCGCCAAGGTCGTCGAGCTTGCGCGCGGCACCGGCGCGCGGGTCCATATTCTCCACCTGTCGAGCGCGGGCGCGGCCGCGCTGATCGCCGCCGCGAAGCAGGACGGCCTGCCCATCACCGCGGAGACCTGCCCGCATTATCTGGTCTTCGCGGCGGAGGACATTCCGGACGGCGCAACGCAGTTCAAGTGCTGCCCGCCCATCCGCGAGCGTGCCCACCGGGACCTGCTGTGGCAGGCGCTGGAGGCCGGCGTCATCGACGCCGTGGTGTCCGATCACTCGCCGTGCCCGCCCGAGCTGAAGCAGATGGAGCGGGGCGACTTCGCCGCGGCCTGGGGAGGCATCTCGTCGCTGCAGCTCGGCCTCGCGGTCGTTTGGACCCAGGCCCGCGCCCGCGGTCATGGGCTCGACGACGTGGCCCGCTGGATGGCCACGCGGCCCGCCGCCCTGGCGCGGCTGCGCCGCAAGGGCCTGATCGCCCCCGGCTACGACGCCGACCTCGTCGCCTTCGCCCCCGGCGAGACGTTCGTGGTGGCACCTGACCGGCTGCACCACAGGCACCCGCTGACCCCCTACGCGGGCCACCGGCTGTACGGAGTGGTCAGGCGAACATGGCTTCGCGGGGCAACGGTGCTCGACGGCGGCGAGCCGGCCGGGCGGCTCGCCGCGGCGGAAGAGCCGTGAGATGACCGATCCGCACTTCACGGCCCTGGCCGACCTGGCGTCACGGCGCCTCGGCGGGAGCGTGGTCAGCGCCAGCGACGAATTGTTCGCGGAGAAGGAGAACCTCATCAAGCCCGCCGACCCCGTCTTCACCGCAGGCCTCTTCGGGCACAAGGGCAAGGTGTACGACGGCTGGGAAACCCGGCGCAGGCGGGAGCCCGGGCATGATCACGCCATCGTGCGGCTCGGCGCGCCCGGCGTCGTGCACGGCGTGGTGGTGGACACGGCG
>DATFVJ010000232.1:0-8173 GCA_035260365.1 Streptosporangiaceae bacterium | reverse complement strand
GCACAAGATCATCCCAGCCCGCCGGGCACCTGTGCCCCCGGCAGCCGAGAATGTCAGACCCAAACGTGAATATGGACACTAGCGAAACGTGAAGACCTCCTGGTGGGCGCAGGCGGGCTCGAACCACCGACCCCTCGCTTGTAAGGCGAGTGCTCTACCGCTGAGCTATGCGCCCGAGACATGGCGTACTCGACCGAGAATACGAGGCCCCGCGACGATGACGCCGGGCGCGGATTCCTGGACCGGGTAAGCCTACCTGGCACGAGTCCGGCCAGCGGAGCCGCCCGGCACGAGATCATGGCGGAGCCGCCCGGCACGAGATCATGGGCACAGCGGGGCGTACTCACCAAGAATCCCGGTCGCGGCGGCGACGTCACCGTCCAGCGGCCGGTCGGCCATCCGCGGGTCGAGCACCGCGTCGGCAACGTCGTACGCATGGCGCAGTTCGCCGCCCGCCGGAACACGGGCCTGGATGCGCAACGCGCGGACCGCCGCGACAAGCTCGCACGCGAGCACGACCCGGTAGGCGCTCACCGCGTCGCTGGTGGCGTGGGCGGACTGGGTCGAGAATCCGGCGTGCTCCTCGACGCCGCGCGACAGCACGGCGTTCCCGAGCGCGGCGGGCGTCGCGAAACGGCGAATGTCCGCCGCCGCCGACTGCGCGACGTATTCGAGCACCATGATCCCCGAACTGGTCACATCGTCAGCCTGGAAGGCGTTCAGGCCGGTGAACGACGGTTCGACGAGCATGCCGAGACGCGCCGCCGACAGCGCCGCCGTCTGGAACAACGCCGCGCGTGCGCCGTCGAGCGCCAGGCCCACGTACGCGGCGTGGAAGTTCCCGTTGTGCCACACCGTGTGGCGGCGGGCATCGACGAGCGGGTTCTCCCCCGCGGCGTTCAGTTCCCTGGCGACGACGCCGTCCGTGTAGCCGGCCGAGTCCACCGCCGGCCCATGGACCTGCGGGAACGCACGGAAGCCGTACGGGTCCTGCACCCGCGCGGACGCCAGGCTTTCCCCGGCTGTCAGGGCACGCACGCTCGCCGCGACGCGCTGCTGGCCCGGATGCGGGCACGCCAGGTGGACCGGCTCGGCGTACGGCTCGAGCGACCCGCGGACCGCGAGCAGCGACAGCGCCGCGATCACGATCGTCGATCTGAGCAGATCAGCCAGATCGCAGCACGCCAGCGCGGACTCGCCCAGCGTCGCCGCGTTGCTGCTCATGAACGCGAGCGCGTCCGCGGACTGCAGGGGGAACAGCGGTGGCGGCCCGGTGCCTGGTTGCCAGGATCGTTCGCCGAGCAGGCAGAGCCCGGCCGAGGCGAGAGCGGTCAGGTCCCCGGTTCCGATCGCGCCGTACAGCGGCACCGGCGGGGTGAAACCGCGGTTGACCGCGTCGGCCAGCGCGGGCAGCAGCGCCGGATCCACGCCAGAGCCACCGGCGCCGATCTGGTTGAGCCTGACCACGAGCATCGCGCGGGCCAGCTCGGGAGCGAGCAGCGGCCCGGCGCCCGCCGCATGGCTGCGGAGCAGGCGCAGCCCGTGCCCTTCGCCGGCGTCGGCGTCGTCGACGGCGACCGTGCGGTTGGCGCCGACGCCGGTGTTGCGGCCGTAGACGGAGCGCCGCGCGGAAACCTCGCCGACCACGCGCCAGGCGGCCCGCGCGGCCTCGAACGCCGCATCGGCGACCCGCACCGGCGCCGCGTCCCGCGCCACCGCCGCGACCTGGCCGCAGGTCAGCGAGGAACCGTCGATCACGATGTGATCCCGGGTCACTGGTCCCCGCCCGATGGTGGACGGCGGATTGCGCCCGGCCCGGCGCCGCTGACCGTCATCGCACGGCTTGGCGGTGTCACCCCGCGTGAGCCGTTCGGGCTCATGATACTGATACGGCTGCCGCGAATGCGGCATCCACCGGTGCGGGGGGATCCCGTGGGGTGGAGCCCCCCGGGGCAGCACAGTCTTAACGGCTGCCGCGATGTGACACGGGACCTGGTGGCCGTGACCCTCGTGCAGGCGTCGCCGGGCGTCATCGCCGCGGCTGCTCGGCCGGTTTGCCCAGCACCCGGCCGAGCGCCTCGGCCACCTCTTCGGCCAGGTCCGACGTCGCGGGTCCGGTGGTGTCGCCGGCCGTGGCGGCATCGCCCGCGGTGGGCGCCGCGGGCCGCAGGCTGCCGCAGTCCCGGCACTCCACCTCGCCCAGGCGGGAGATCAGGCGCACGCCGCCGCACGAACCGCAGTGATCGAGCTCGGCGGTCCAGTCGTGGGCAGCCTGGCAGCCGGGGCACACAAGTACCTGCCGGTCACGGCGGACCCCTCGTCGCCACGGGCTGGGCCCCCGGTCCGGATCAACTTGCCGCGATCCGCAGCGGTAGCAGGGCATCGCCGGAGGTCCTCCGCGGTTGGTGATCGCGGCCGCCGCGGCGGCCGCGCTGTGACTACCCCAGGCCCGCGAGCACCTTCTGGTACTCGGCGAGGTCACGCGCCTGCGGAATCGGGTTCACGACCTTCCACCGCACGACGCCATCCTTGTCGATGATGAATGTTCCGCGTGTCGCCACGCCCATGTTCTCGTCAAACACCCCGTACGACTTCGCCACCGAGCCGTGTGGCCAGAAATCGGCGAGCATCGAGAACCCGAAATGCTCCTGATCCGACCAGACACGCTGGGCGAACGTCGAGTCCACCGAGACCGTCAGCAGTTCCACATCCGCGCGAGAGGTCTCGGGGAACTCGTCGCGCAGGGCGCACAGTTCGCCGGTGCACACGCCGCTGAAGGCGAGCGGGTAGAAGACGAGCACGACGTTCTTCGTGCCACGGAAATCGGACAGTTTGACGGGGGTGCCGTGCTGGTCCTTCAGTTCGAAGTCGGGGGCCTGCTGGCCGACGTCGACCGCCATGTGTGGGTCCTTTCCACAAGGTCCGATTGCTCGCCGCAGCGCCCGGCCAGGGCCGCGGGCCCTGGCCGAGGGCTGCCTGGCTCGTTTGGGTACTGAGGCTGCCCGCACCGGTTCCCGGACGTCGCCGGCCTCGTCCCGCTCAGTCTGCCACTGAGCGCACGCGCTGCCGAACCCGCTCCGGCCCAGGGCTCAGGATCGGCTCCGGCCCACGGCGGAACGGAGAGCGGCGCATCGGCCTGCGCCTGATACCCCACGCGGGCACTGCCCGCCGGCGGCCCGAGGCCAGCCGACCGTCAGCGCCGCGCCTTTGGTGCGACGAGACGGCTCCCCGACCAGTCGCGGGCGGCGCTCACGCTGCTTGTCTGGGACAGCCCCGCGGTGGGTGCCGCCTCGCCGATGTCACTCGGCTCGACGTGGCCTTCCCGGCCCGCCTTGGGCGTAAGCAGCCAGATATACCCCCCATCGGTCAGGGGTGTGAGCGCGTCGACGAGCGCGTCGACAAGATCACCGTCCCCATCCCGCCACCAGAGCATGACGACATCGACCACGTCCTCGTAGTCCTCGTCGACAAGCTCGATGCCCTCGACTTCCGCAACAGCGTCGCGAAGCCTCTCGTCGACGTCGTCGTCGTAGCCGATTTCCTGCACCACCTGGCCCGGTTTGATCCCGAGCTGCTCGGCCAGGCCGCGTTCACCCTGCGTCTGGCCCGCGGTCGCGCTCACTAACGTCCTCCTCGCAACCTTTCCCGCTCTACCGCCAGGCCGCGGACATCGATTCGGTCACCCGCGACGGCGGCAGCAGCGACGGCACTACTTGCTCGGACAGTCCACACTGGGTCGGCCCGGCGCGCAAGTGGCAATACCGGACGCGATAGAAAACCGAGACCAGCAGGGCCACCGGCCGGGTCCCCGCGGACTGCGGCGGTATACCGCATACGGCTGCTAGCCGAGGTATGAGAGCCGGACACGGCGCTGCGCATTGTCCACATTCAGGTCCACAAGAGCCACCGACTGCCAGGTGCCGAGCGCCAGCCTGCCCCCGATGACCGGGAGCGTGGCATACGGCGCCACAAAGGCCGGGAGCACGTGCGAGCGCCCATGGCCGCCCGAGCCGTGCGCGTGCACCCACTGCCTGCCCACCGGGAGCAGTTCATCGAGCGTGGCGAGCAGGTCCCGGTCGCTGCCAGCGCCAAGCTCGATCAGCGCCAGCCCGGCCGTGGCGTGTGGCACGAACACGTGCAGCAGACCGTCACCTCCCCCGGACATCTCGCGGGCGAACCTCTCGCACTCCGTCGTGATGTCGTGCACGGTCTCCCGACCGCCGGTCCGCACCTCGATAACGTCAGTTTTCATACCGGCTTCATACCGAGCCTGCGCCGCCGCGGCAACCCGCGTCAGTGGCTGCCGACCGCCTCGACCACCGCGTCCGGCCCGGGGAAGACGAGCGTGGTGTGCCCGTCGTCGAACCGCACCAGGTACGGCGGCTCCCCCGCCGCTCCCTTGATCTCGACGATCTCCCCGGAACGGTCCGGTGAGCCCACCGCGTTGCCGTGCACGTGCAGCCGGTCGCCAATGCTTGCCTGCATGCCGACCCCCTTTCCATGAGCCGTACTTCCGGGCGTCATACCCGCGTCTGGTGCGCCCGATGCCCCCGGCGCCGAGCGCGCCGGCCATCTCGCGCGTACCCCAGGGTGGCACGGCCGGGCTTTCCCGCAAAGGGGGCGAAAGACCCACGTTGGCCGGCCCGGCCCCCGCCCATGAGACCGGCCGCGGGCCGCCGTGCGGGTAGTTCGCCGCAAGCGCAATCGCCGCCAACCGGCCGGGATCGGCCGGGCGGGTAACGTGAGAGCGCCGCACCCGGACGCATCCGCGGTCCGCGCCCTGGCGCTGCGGGCCCGGGGGGGACCGCCGCGGTGCCCGCCCTGGGGCCGTCGGCGCCGCGCGGACGCGACCGGCCGGCCAACAGTTACCCAAGGGTAGAGATGCGTTTCTCGGCCGCGGGTACGACGATTGGTATGGACCAACAGTCCACTTGCGAGTATCCGGCCGTAACAATCTTGGAAGGCAAGGCACCCGTGGCTTCAGGACGTCAGCGATTCTCGATCATCTCCGACGGGCTACCCACCCAGTTGCCCGACGTCGACCCCGACGAGACGCGGGAGTGGCTCGACTCGTTCAACTCGGTCGTGAAGACCCACGGCCGTGCGCGAGCCAGGTACATCATGCTCCGGCTGCTCGAAGCGGCACGGGAGCAGCAGGTCGGGGTGCCCGGCCTGCGCAGTACCGACTACATCAACACGATTCCGCCCGAGCGGGAACCCTGGTTCCCCGGCGACGAGTACGTGGAGCGCCGGATCCGCGCGTACATCAGGTGGAACGCGGCCGTCATGGTGTCTCGCGCCAACCGGCCGGGGCTCGGTGTTGGTGGCCACATCGCGACGTACGCGTCCGCGGCGAGCCTGTACGAGGTGGGCTTCAACCACTTTTTCCGCGGCAAGGACCACGGCGAGTCCGGCGACCAGGTCTTCTTCCAGGGGCACGCCGCGCCGGGCATCTACGCTCGCGCCATGCTCGAGGGCCGGCTCACCGAACAACAGCTTGACGGTTTCCGGCAGGAGCTTTCCCATCCCGGCGGCGGGCTGCCGTCCTACCCGCATCCCCGCCTGATGCCCGACTTCTGGGAGTTCCCCACCGTGTCGATGGGCCTCGGCGCGATCGACGCGATCTACCAGGCCCGGTTCAACCGCTACCTGCTTGCGCGTCAGCTCAAGGACACGAGCCGCTCCCACGTATGGGCCTTCCTCGGTGACGGTGAGACCGACGAACCGGAGGTGCTCGGCGCGATCGGCCTCGCCGCCCGCGAGGAACTCGACAACCTCACCTTCGTCATCAACTGCAACCTGCAACGGCTGGACGGCCCGGTGCGCGGCAACGGGAAGATCATCCAGGAGCTCGAGGCGTTCTTCCGCGGCGCGGGGTGGAACGTCATCAAGGTCATCTGGGGCCGGGACTGGGATCCGCTGCTGGCCCAGGACGTCGACGGGGTGCTCGTCAACAAGATGAACACCACGCCGGACGGCCAGTTCCAGACGTACGCGGTGGAGTCGGGTGAGTACATCCGCGAGAAGTTCTTCGGCGACGACCCGCGGCTGCGCAAGATGGTCGAGCACCTGTCCGACGACGACCTGCGCAAGCTGCCCCGCGGCGGGCACGACTACCGCAAGGTGTACGCCGCGTTCAAGGCCGCTCGTGAGCACGTCGGCCAGCCCACCGTGATCCTCACCCACACGATCAAGGGCTGGACGCTTGGCAAGGACTTCGAGGCCCGCAACGCCACGCACCAGATGAAGAAGCTCACCAAGGCCGAGCTGAAGGAGTTCCGCGACCGTCTGTACCTGCCCATCCCCGACGCCGCGCTCGAGGGGGAGCTTCCGCCCTACTACCACCCGGGCGAAGACTCCGACGAGATCCAGTACATGCGTGAGCGCCGCGCCGCGCTCGGTGGCTACCTGCCCAGGCGGGTGGTCAGGGCCAAGCCGCTGAGCCTGCCCGCCGGCCAGCCGGCCGCCGGTCCCTACACGGATCTCACGAAGGGATCCGGCCGGCAGCCGGTCGCCACCACGATGGCCTTCGTCCGGCTGCTCAAGGACCTCATGAAGGACCCGGGGATCGGCGCGAGGTTCGTGCCGATCATCCCCGACGAGGCACGCACGTTCGGCATGGACTCGCTGTTCCCCACCGCGAAGATCTACTCGCCGCACGGCCAGACCTACGATGCGGTGGACCGCAACCTGCTGCTGTCCTACAAGGAGGCCACCGACGGCCAGATCCTGCACGAGGGCATCAGCGAGGCCGGGGCGATGGGGTCGGTGATCGCCGCGGGCACGTCGTACGCGACGCACGGCACCCACATGATCCCCGTCTACGTCTTCTATTCGATGTTCGGCTGGCAGCGCACCGGCGACCTGATGTGGGCGTTCGGTGACCAGCTCGGCCGGGGGTTCCTGCTCGGCGCCACGGCGGGCCGCACCACGCTCACCGGCGAGGGCCTGCAGCACAACGACGGGCACTCGCAACTGCTCGCGTCGGTCAGCCCGGCGTGTGTGGCCTACGACCCCGCCTGGGCGTTCGAGATCAGCTACATCGTCGAAGACGCCCTGCGCCGCATGTACTCCCCCAGCGACGCGCACCCGGACGGCGAGAACATCTTCTTCTACCTCACCGTCTACAACGAGCCGTACGTCCAGCCGGCCCAGCCGGCCGACTTCCCCGGCGGCCACGACGCGCTGCGGGATGGCATCCTGCGCGGGCTGTACAAATACCGGCCCGCGGCTGCGGAGGACGCCGGCACCACAGAAATCAGCCAAACCACGCCGGCCACGGCGGCCGCGCCCGGCGGCACCGGCCCGATCCGGGCCGACACCCAGGCCGCCGAACGGCCGCGCGCACACATTCTGGCCTCGGGGGTGGCGCTGCGCTGGGCCCTCGACGCGCAGCGGCTCCTCGCCGAAGACTGGCGTGTGGCGGCCGACGTGTGGTCCGCGACCTCGTGGACCGAGTTGCGCAGGGACGCCGTCGCCTGCGAGGAGTGGAACCTGCTGCATCCGGACGCCGAGCAGCGGGTGCCGTACCTGACCCGGGTTCTCGACGGCGAGCACGGGCCGTTCGTCGCCGCGAGCGACTGGATGCGCGCGGTGCCTGACCAGATCGCGCGCTGGGTTCCCGGGCCGTACAGCTCGCTCGGCACCGATGGCTTCGGCTTCTCGGACACGAGAGCGGCTGCGCGCCGGTTCTTCCACGTCGACGCCGAGTCGATCACCCTCGCCGTGCTTACGGCGCTGGCCAGGCGGGGCGAGATCAAGCACGAGGCGCTCACCGAGGCGATCACCAGGTACAAGCTCGACGTCAGCGTCAGCGAGGCGCTTACCGCCGAGTAACCAACCGGATCGAGTCATCCCCCAACCAGGACCCACCCGCCCTGGGGGCGCTGCCCTACTGGTGATTTTGCCAGGTTGTCAAGGCAAGCGGCAGGGCCGAGCCGTGTTCTGTGGATAACTCGCCTGGCGGTGACGCGTCAGCGGCTGCGGCCGGTCCAGGCGAGAAGGCCGTCCAGGTCCTTGGTGTTCACCACGCGGCCGGCGGGGACGCCGCACAGTGCGGCGCGCTCGCAGCCGTTGGGCTGCCAGTCGAGCTGCCCCGGCGCGTGCGCGTCGGAGTCGATCGAGAGGTCGCAGCCCATCTCGAGCGCCAGGCGAAGCAGGCGTTTGGGCGGGT
>DATFVJ010000231.1:0-11321 GCA_035260365.1 Streptosporangiaceae bacterium | reverse complement strand
CTTGAGCTTGCCCCGCTTGCGCAGCCAGTCGATCGCGTCCGCGAGCGCCAGGTACCCGCCGGTGATCGCGGCGGTCCTGGTCCCGCCGTCCGCCTGCAGCACGTCGCAGTCGATGACGATCGTGTTCTCGCCCAGCGCCTTGGTGTCCACGCAGGCGCGCAGGGCGCGGCCCACCAGGCGCGAGATCTCCTGCGTCCGCCCGCCCGGCCTGCCCTTGATCGACTCGCGGTCGGTGCGCGAGTTCGTCGCGCGCGGCAGCATCGCGTACTCGGCCGTCACCCAGCCGGTGCCGCTGCCCCGGCGCCATCGCGGCACGTCCTCCTGCACGCTGGCGGCGCAAAGGACCCGGGTCCGGCCGAACTCGGCGAGCGCCGAGCCTTCCGCGTGATCGAGCCAGCCGCGGGTGAACTTCACCGGCCTCAGCTGGTCTGCCGTGCGTCCATCGGGGCGGGCCATGCGCGCCACACTATCGGGGCGAGGCCGCGGATGGGGCCAGCGGGCCGTCACCGCCGAGGTCGATCACCCGGTCGGCGGAGGCGAGCGACACGGTGCCTCCGAACGCGCTCTGCGCCTCGGCGAGCGTGCACGCCGGGTCGTTCCCCGGGGTCAGATGGGTAAGCACCAGATGCCCGGCGCCCGCACGCGCCGCGTGCTCACCCGCGCCCCGGCCGGTGAGGTGCAGGTTGGCGGGCAGGCCAGGGCGGTCGATGAACGACGCCTCGCAGAGCAGCACGTCCGCCGACCTGGCCAGCTCGGCCAGGGTGGCGGACTCACCGGTGTCGGCGGAGTACGCGAGCGCCCGCCCGCCGTACTCGATACGGAAACCGAACGTCTCGACCGGGTGGTTCACGTGACCGGCGGTGACCGAGAACGGGCCGATCTCGCGTCGGCCCGGGCTCAGCGTGACGAAATCGAACACCCGCGTCATGCCGGGATCCGGATCGAGCCCGTACGCGAGCGCGAGCCGGTTCGCGGTACCCGCGGGCCCGTAGACAGGTATCGGGGGCGGTGTCCCTCCCGGCGCGTAGTTGCGCACCACCCAGTAGGGGCACATGTCCATGTAGTGATCGACGTGCAGGTGGCTGATGCAGACCGCGTCGACGTCGTTCAGCCGGACGTGCCGCTGCAGTGGGCCGAGCGCACCGCTGCCCAGATCGAGCACCATGCGGAAGCCTTCGGCTTCAAGCAGATAGCACGAGGCCGGGCTGTCCGGCCCGGGAAACGAGCCGGCGTACCCGACAACGGTGAGACGCATAACGCCCAAGGTTACGCGGGGTTCAGGAAGGATCAAGAGACCGCCGCACGGCCGACCCGGGCGAGCTGGCGGCTCTGCGCGACGAGGTGGCCGGCCGCGTCCCAGACCTCGGCCTCCTCATCGAACCAGCCCGCGCTGACGCGCCTGCACCTGGCCGCCACGCGGAGCAGGCCGGGCGCGGGGACACCGCGCATGTGCCAGGTCAGCTCGACGGTCGGCGCCCAGCCGACCGCGCCGAGACCGAACACCACGGGCGGCAGCGCGTCGACCGCGACCGCCAGCAGGTAGGCGTCCGGGTCGCGTGCTTCACGCAGGCTCAGATAGCCACGCATCTCCGGCGTGCCGGCCGGCGCACCGTCGAGCCAGCCCATCGTCGCCGGGTCGAAACGAATGTCGAGCTGGCTGGTCAGGCCCTCCGCCGCGGCGAACGCGCGGCACTCACCGACCGGCGGCAGCCGCGGCGGCTCTGACGTCCAGGACAGCGCGTCGGCCGCTCCGGTGCCGCCGTCGGCTGCTTCGGAGCCGGCGCCCGCGCCGGCCGGTGCGGTCAGCCTGCCCGTGGTTACCACCGCCTCGATGACCGGCACGCCGTCCTGGACGAGGGTGGCGCGCGCGGTCGCCGCGGTCCGGCCCTGCTTCAGCCAGGTCACGTGCACCTCGGCGGGCTTGCGGCGGGCGACGCGCAGGAAGTGCACGCTGGTGGCGACCGGGTACGGATGCGGCGAGCCGTGCAGGACGGCGCGCAGCATCGAGGCGACGAGGACGCCGCCGTTCACCGCGTCGCCGATCGCGAACCGCTCGTCCGGCAGCACCGCGAACCGCCCGCCGCCGAGCGGGCGCGCCGCGGTCGCCTCGTCGAAGACCGTGGCCGGCGCGGCGGTGCCTCCGGCCGCGGCCACCTCACCAGCAGGGACGTCGCTCACGCCCACAACTGGCCGTCCAGGCGGCGCTCCGCCTCCTCGAGGGTGCCACCGTAGGCGCCGGTGGACAGGTACTTCCAGCCGCCGTCCGCGACGACGAACGCGATGTCGGCGCGCTGGCCGGCCGCGGCGGCCTTGGCCGCGACGGCGAGCGCGGCGTGCAGCGCGCACCCGGTCGAGATCCCGGCGAAGATGCCCTCGGTCCGCAGCAGCTCGCGGGTCCGGCGCAGGGCGTCGGCGGAGCTCACGGAGAACCGCGTGGTCAGAACCGACTCGTCATAGAGCTCGGGGACGAAGCCCTCGTCCACGTTGCGCAGCCCGTAGACGAGCTCGCCGTACCGCGGCTCGGCGGCCACGATCGCGACGCCAGGCACCCGCTCGCGCAGATACCTGCCCACCCCCATCAGCGTGCCCGTGGTGCCGAGCCCCGCCACGAAGTGCGTGATCCCCGGCAGATCCGCGAGCAGCTCCGGGCCGGTGGTCTCGTAGTGCGCGCGCACGTTCGCCTCGTTGCCGTACTGGTAGAGCATCGCCCAGCTCGGATTGGCCGCGGCGATCTCTTTCGCCATCCGCACGGCCTCGTTCGACCCGCCGGCCGCCGGCGAGGAGATGACCTCCGCGCCCCACATGGCGAGAATGTCGCGCCGTTCTTGCGACGTGTTCTCCGGCATGACACACACGAGCCGGTAGCCGCGGAGCCTGGCCATCATCGCCAGGGAGATTCCGGTGTTGCCCGAGGTGGGTTCGAGGATCGTCGCCCCGGGGGTGAGCAGCCCGTCCTTTTCCGCCTGCTCGATCATGTAAAGGGCCGCGCGGTCCTTCACGGAACCGGTCGGGTTACGGTCCTCGAGCTTGGCCCACAGCCGCACGTCGGGCTGTGGCGACAGGCGCGGCAGGCCGACCAGCGGGGTGTTGCCGAGTGAGTCGAGCAGCGAGTCGTAGCGCATCGCGAGCCCCGTCAGCCGCCCGCCACAGCCGGGAGCACCGTCACGGTGTCGCCGTCGCGGACCGGCGTCCGCAAGCCGCCGAGAAAGCGGACGTCCTCGTCGTTCAGGTAGACGTTCACGAACCGGCGCAGGCTGGCACCGTCCGCGATGCGGTCACTCAGGCCGGGGTGACGCTCGTCGATGTCGGCCAGCAGTTCGCCGACCGTGGCACCCGAACCCTCAACCGATTTCGCGCCGCCGGTGTAGGTGCGCAAAATCGTCGGGATGCGGACCTCGATGGCCATGAACAACACTCCAGGAATCGGCGGCCGGCGCGCTCGCACCGGTGCAAGCTTGGGTGAGAAGCATAAGGCGAGCCTCTTGGGTACCCAACCGGCGGCTAGCGGGGATCATTCCGCGCCGTGCGCCGGGTCAGCGGGCCAGGTCAGCGGGCCAGGTCAGCGGGCGGTCCGTGGCCGGATCAGCGGGCCGGTCCGTGGCCGGGTCAGCGGGCCGGTCATCAGCGCCGGGAACGATGCGGACCTCCTCCTCGGCCACCTCACCATCGGTGATCCGGAACGAACGCAGCTCCGCCCGGGCGGGGTCCCTCGTGGAGACGAGCACGTAGTGTGCGCCGGGCTCGCTCGCGTACGAGATGTCCGTACGCGACGGGGACGGCTCGGTCGCGGTGTGTGAGTGGTAGATCACCACAGGCTCCTCGTCCCGCTCGTCCATCTCCATCCACACCTTGAACTGTTCGGTGGAGTCGAACCGGTAGAAGGTCGGGGAACGCTCCGCGTTCGTCATCGGGATGAACCGCTCCGGCCGGTCGCTGCCAGCCGGGCCGGCGATCACGCCACACGCCTCGTCGGGATGGTCCGCGCGGGCGTGGGCCACGATCTTGTCGTACAGCCCGCGGCCGATCGTCAGCATGCGCGCCAGATTACCCGCAGCGCCGCGGCAGGAGTGGTCACCACAGCGCGTGCACCAGGCTCTCCTGCGTGCCGGAAAGCCAGTCGTAGACGGCGAGCACGGTATAACGGGCATCATCCGGCTTGATCCGGCCCATCTCCTCGTACATGTCCTCCGTGATGCTGAGACGAACCCCGAGCGCGAGCCGTATGTCGTTGATCGCGCGCAGCCAGATCTCGGCCTGCGGCTGAGACAGCCTGATCCGGCCGCCGCCTTCCGGCAGCGTGTCGAGAACCGTCCGCGCGGCCGCGATCTTCGCCGCGCGGAGATCCTTTTCCGTGTAACGGCGGAACTCGCCCGACGCGCCTGGATCGTCGGGGTAGGCGTCGGGGAGCAGCCGGGCCAGCGCCGGGTCGTCGGGCAGGCTGGCGTCCTCGGTCAGGCCGAGCGCATCCGCGAAATCGGCGGACACGTCCGCGGCCGGCATCCCGGGTGGCGGGCCTTCCACTGGCAGGCCTTCCGCCGGTGCGCCTTCCGCCGGTGGGCCGCCGACGAGTTCGGCGATCTGGCTCACCAGTTCGCGCAGCAACATCGCGTCGGTCGCGGAGAACCGCGCCGTGAACAGGTAGCGGGGGCCGGGCGGACGATCGCCGGCCGGGTCACCCGGCTCGCGCGTGCGGTCCACCACCCGCCGGAAGGAGGTCACGTGTCGTGGCGCAGCGTCGCCCAGAGCCCGTAGCCGTGCAGAACCTCCACGTCCCGTTCCATCTCCTCACGGGCACCGGCGGAGACAACGGCCTTGCCCTTGTGGTGCACGTCGAGCATGAGTTTCTGGGCCTTCGCCTTTGGATAGCCGAACACCTGCTGGAACACGTATGTCACGTAGGACATCAGGTTGACCGGGTCGTTCCACACGATCGTGACCCAGGGCCGGTCAAACGAGATGTCCTCACCCGTGGCTGGCCGCTGCACCTCGACGGGAGCCACGCTCACAGCTGATCACCTCCCGGTGACGGTCATGCGTCTAGTCTTCCACCCGTGGCACCCGCTAATACCACCGCACTGCTCACCGACCACTACGAGCTCACGATGGTGCAGGCCGCGCTGCGCAGCGGCGCCGCGAAGCGCCGCGCCGTCTTCGAGGTCTTCGCCAGGCACCTCCCGCACGGCCGCAGATACGGGGTGGTGGGCGGCACCGGCCGCCTGCTCGATGCGCTCGAGAACTTCTGCTTCGACGGCGAGACACTCGAGTTCCTGCGCACCGAACGGATCGTGGACGGCCCGACCGCCAGCTACCTGGAATCGTACCGGTTCACCGGCGACATCTGCGGCTACGGCGAAGGTGACTGCTATTTTCCAGGGTCACCGATCCTGGTGGTCGAGGCGCCGTTCGCGGAGGCGGTCGTGCTCGAAACCATCACGCTGTCGGTGCTGAACCACGACAGCGCGATCGGGTCGGCAGCGTCCCGCATGGTGACGGCCGCGGGCGACCGCCCGATCATCGAGATGGGCTCGCGGCGCACCCACGAGCAGGCGGCTGTGGCCAGCGCGCGGGCCGCTTACCTCGCCGGTTTCGCCTCCACGTCGAATCTGCAGGCACGCAAGTCGTTCGGGATCCCGACCGCGGGCACCAGCGCGCACGCGTTCACCCTCGTGCACGACAGCGAGCGGCACGCCTTCGCCGCGCAGCTCGAAGCGCTCGGCACCGGCACGACCCTGCTCGTGGACACCTTCGATGTGGCCAGGGCGGTCCGAACCGCGGTCGAGCTGGCCGGGCCAGGGCTCGGCGCGGTCCGGATCGACAGCGGCGACCTGGCCGCCGTGGCGCGCGAGGTCCGCGAACTGCTCGATTCGCTCGGCGCCACCGCCACCCGGATCGTGGTCACAGGTGACCTGGACGAGTACGGCATCGCGGCGCTGGCGGCGGCGCCGGTGGACAGCTACGGCGTCGGCACCGCCCTGGTCACCGGGTCGGGCTCGCCGACGGCGTCGCTCGTGTACAAGCTGGTCGCGCGGGCGGACAGCGACCGCGGGGGGGCGCCGCTGCGGCCGATGGCCAAGCGGTCGGTCGGCAAGCCGGGGCGCGGCGGGCGCAAGTGGGCGGTCCGCCACCGCGACGACCGCGGCAGCGCGCTGGCCGAGGTGATCACCCTGGCGCCGCCCGAGCCCGGGCCACACGACCGGTCGCTGCTGCGCCCGCTCGTGCGCGGCGGGGAGATCATCGGCAGGGAAGCCATCGAGGACGTGCGGAAGCGGCACACGCGCGCACTCGCCGAACTGCCGCCGCAGGCGCGGCAACTGTCTCGCGGCGACCCCGCCATCCCGACGCTGTTCCTGCCGGACGGCGACTGACGGGCCGGCCGGAGGGCACTGCGAGGAATCCCTGGACCGTCCCCGTTGGCGCAGTGCTCTACCTGGCCCGGCCGGACGGATAACCCCGTTGCTGCCGCGACGGCAACGGGCGCTGGATGCATGGCGAGAGCCGCGATACGGTCGGGCCGTGCGTGCTCTCATCATCGTCGACGTGCAGAACGACTTCTGCGAAGGCGGCTCACTGCCGGTCGCGGGCGGGGCTGCGGTCGCGGCCGGCGTCAGCGCCTACCTGGACGGCCACGCGAGCGAATACGGCCACGTGGCCGCCACCCGGGACTACCACGTCGATCCCGGTGCCCATTTCTCCAGCGAGCCGGACTACCTGAACTCGTGGCCGCCGCACTGCGTGGCCGGAACGCCCGGCGCCTCGTTCCACCCGGATCTCGATGTCGCGAGGATCGAGGCGGTGTTCAGCAAGGGGGCGCACGCCGCCGCCTATTCCGGCTTCGAGGGCACCGATCGCGCTGGCACGCCGCTTGCTGCCTGGCTGCGCGAGCGCGGCGTCACCGACGTCGACGTCGCCGGCCTCGCGACCGACTACTGCGTCCGCGCGACGGCGTTGGACGCGATGCGCGAAGGACTGAGCGCGCGCGTGCTGACCACCCTGATCGCCGGCGTCGCACCCGGCACAAGCGACAAGGCACTGACCGAACTGCGGGCCGCAGGCGTCGAACTCGTTACCTAGACCGTCGCGCGACATCAGCGGCCGGTGGCCGCCCAGCGGCGCAGCGCCGCGATCCGCGCCCTGATCTGCTCGGCCGTCGCCTGCGCCAGCGGCGGGCCGCCGCAGGCGCGGCGCAGCTGGGCGTGGATGGCCGCGTGCGGCTGGCCGGTGCGATGGTGCCAGGCGGTCACCAGCCCGTTCAGTTCCTTGCGCAGCGTCGCGAGGGCTTCGCGGTGCACCGGGGGCCCGGCGGGGCCGCTCTCGGCTTGCGGCGGGCCGGGGGGTGGTGCGCCGCCGCGCAGCCGTTCGGGAATAATCCGCGCCGCATCGCGCGCACGCGCCTGCAACTGGCCCGCCTGGCGTTTGCGCAGGAGCAGCGCCACCTGGTCCGGCTCGAGCAGGCCGGGCAGGCCGAGGAAGTCCTCCTCCTCAGGCGATCCGGGCGCCGCCGCGGTGCCGAACTCGCCGCCGTCGAAGACCACCCGGTCGAACTGGGCCGAGGCGTGCAGGACCTGGACGGCCGGGCCGTCGGGTGGGTCCGGCGTGTCCGTGCCGCGCCGCGCGGCCGCGATCAGCTCGTCCGGCGACCCGTCGTCGTCGCGGCGGGCAAGCACGTGGTCACGCTCGGCTTCAAGCTCGGCCGCGTGCGCGAGCAGCACCGGCACCGAGGGCACGAACACCGACGCGGTCTCACCGCGCCGCCGTGCGCGCGCGAACCTGCCCACCGCCTGGGCGAAGAAGAGCACGGTGCTGACGGACGTCGCGTAGACACCGACGGCGAGCCGCGGGATGTCCACGCCCTCGGAGACCATCCGCACCGCCACCATCCACCGGTCGGCGGAGCGCGCGAAGGCCGCGATGCGCTTGCTCGCGCCCTTGTCGTCGGACAGCACGACCACCGGCCGCTGCCCGGTGATCCGCCGCAGTAGCGCCGCGTACGCGCGCGCGTCCTCGTGATCGGTGGCGATCACCAGCCCGGCGGCGTCGGGCATGTCCCTGCGCACCTCAGCCAGGCGGCGGTCCGCGGCCGCGAGCACCTGCCCGACCCATTCCCCGGCCGGGTCGAGCGCGGCGCGCCAGGCCCTGGCGAGCTGGTCCCTGGTCAGCGGTTCGCCGAGGGTCGCGCTGAACTCGCCGAGGTCGCCCCCCACTCGCGTGCGCCACCGCATCTCGCCTGAGTACGCGAGGAAGATCACAGGCCGAACGACTCCGTCGGCGAGCGCAGGCCCGTAACCGTACACGTAGTCCGAGGCGCTCCGCCTGACTCCGTCCGCCTCCTGTGCGTAGGTGACGAACGGAATCGGGTTGGTGTCCGACCGGAACGGCGTGCCGGTCAGGGCCAGCCTGCGCCGCGCGGGCTCGAACGCCTCGCGGACCGCCTCGCCCCAGGACAGCGCGTCACCCGCGTGATGGATCTCGTCGAAGATCACGAGTGTGCGCCGGGCCTGCGTGCGCCGCAGGTGCAGCGCCGGGTGCGCGGCGACCTGCGCGTAGGTGACGGCCACCCCGGTGAAGTCGGCGCTCGCGGCGCCGTGGGCGTTGCGGAAACCCGGGTCGAGCACGATGCCGAAGCCCGCGGCCGCCGCGGCCCACTGGTGCTTGAGGTGCTCGGTCGGGGTGACCACGGTGATCCCCGCGACCTCGCGGCGGGCGAGCAGCTCGGCGGCCACGGTCAGCGCGTACGCGGTCTTGCCCGCGCCCGGCGTGGCGACGAGCAGGAAGTCACGCCGCGCCACGCGGAAGTATTCCTCGTACGCCGCCCGCTGCCAGGCTCTGAGGCTCGGTGAGTTGCCCACGAGGCAGCAAGGCTAGCGGACGCCGCCCGTGCGCCTCAGCGGAGTCTGGTCAGGAGGTTGCCGTTCCAGACCAGCACGGTATAGGGGCCGACGTGGTAGGTCCGCGCGGGCGGCCCGAAAGTAGCCCGCACGGGCGAAAGCGAGGGGTTGGGGGGATCGCCGACGAGCACCGCGAAGTTCGCGTCGTGGCGCCGCGGGTCGAACCAGGACACCTGCGACTCCCACTCGCTAGCCGCGATGGAATTCCCGCGCCACGCCACCGGCCGGAGCTGAACCCGCCCGCCGCTCGCGACCGTGACGCCGCTGCCCAGCCACGAAGTGCCGATGCCGTAGCGGAAGTGGTGTGCGGCCAGCCAGGTGGCGAGCCGCTGATTCTGCGGTGGCATCGGCGGGTGCGCCGCCGTATATCCCAGGTTCACCAGGTACCCGAGCAGCACCACCGACAGCAGGGGCAGCGGCCGGGCGACCAGGTGCAGGCGAGCCAGCGGGCGGCCCGAGGCCAGCCGGCCGGCCCGCGGGCGGCCCGAGGCCAGCCGGCCGGCCAGCAGCCGGCCCGCGAGTACCGCACCGTACGGCAGCACCGCGGCCATCTCACGGGCCATCGTGATGTCGCCGACCCGGTCCCACAGCAGGAAAGCCACCAGATTGAGCGGTATCGCGACGACGAGGATCTGCACGACCAGGTCGTCGCAGCGGCGAAACCGCCGCACCCCGGCGCAGGTCGCCCACACCGCGAGCGCGAAGCCGGCCAGGTGCACCAGCGGCAGCACCGAGGCGGCTCCCGCGCCGTGGCCGAAGAAATCGGCACCGAAAAGCAGCAGCAACCCCTCCACCATGAGCAGCAGGTGATGGGGCATCGCGCTGACGCTGGTGAAAACCCGGGCCACCGGCCAGACGACGAACCCGCCACGCGCCGTGATGAGGGCAACAGCCACCGCGGCGATCCCGGCCGCGGCCACCGCGGCCGCGGCGAGCGACACCTCATACCACCGCGACCGCAGCGGCTGCCGCTGCCGCACGACTGCCTGGTAGACGCGCACCACGCACACGGCCACCAGCGGCAGCACCCCGATGAGCAGGACCACCTGGTCCGCCACGAGCGCCCAAGCCAGCAGCAGCCCGACCGCGACCGGCCCGTACCACCGGGGCCGTGCGCGGTCCACGATCAGCCACGCGAGCAGCACGGGCACGCAGGTACCCACGTGGTCAGGCGCCAGGAGCAGCACGAACGTGCCGTTGCCGAGCTGCGGCGAGAGCATGATCCCGGCCGTGATCAGCGCCGCGACGGCGGCCTGCTTGCCCTTCGCGGGTCCGATGGCGAGCAACGCGGCCACCATTACGAGCAGCGTGTAGGTGATCGCCGCGGCCACGTGCACCACGTCAGCGCTCAGCCCGCGCAGCAGGTCCACCAGCATGTACTCGGGCAGCTCGGTGGTGTAGAACGACACGTCAGACAGCCACCAGCCGTGCAGCAGCAGGTTGCCGTGCAGCATGTCCCAGGCTTGCAGCGTGAAGACTGCCCCGTAGGAGTCGGCGGGCTCGGTCTGCGACACGCGCAGATAACAGAAGGACAGCGCGACCGCCACGGTCGCCCACGCCGCGACCACCAGCGGACGCCGCCCCCGGGCGACGTGCGCAGCCACCCCGGCTTCCGCAGGGCTTTCTGCCGCCGGAAGGGAAGGCTGGATCAGACCGCCGCCACCTCGATGGCCTCGCAGACCCACGGATTCACCTCGTCCAGCGTCTCGTCCAGCGTGGCCGCCGCGCCGCTCCATGATCCCGGTAAGTTTGGCGTGAAGATGCTTCGCCAAAGTGACCGGGATCATGGAGTCAGGTCATACCGATCCGCGAACCTGGGCATCCTCGCCGACCGTCGTCCCGCGACCTGCCCCCTCCGTCACGGGCGTCCGGCGCTTGGGTGGCCGTCAGCGGCGTGTGATCACGCCCCGTCGCCACCGACGGGTAGCGACTCGTAGATCTTCTTGCACTCCGGGCAGACCGGGTAGCGGTTCGGGTCGCGGCCCGGCACCCAGACCTTGCCGCACAGCGCGATCACCGGCGTGCCCGTCACCGCGCTCTCAAGGATCTTGTCCTTCTGGACGTAGTGGGCCAGCCGTTCATGATCGCCATCGCCGTGGGAAAGATCGGGCCTGATATCAGCGTCAGGCCGGACCTTGGTGTCAGTCTCGGGCAGGATCGTACTCACGCCCGCGATTCTACGCGCGCGCCGCCCGGCCTCGCCCCGGTCAACGTCATGTCCGGTCCGAGCGGGGGTGCCGTTGACGGTGGCGGTGACCTAGCCGAGCCCTCAACTGCCATTGCGGACCCTCCGCAATCACCCACCATGACACGCGTGTCCCGCCCGGCTCGGCCGGAGTGGCCTCGGCGCGCCGCGCTGGGCGGCGCCGCGGATAGCGGGGGTCAGGGCACCTGTGATCCGCGGCACTGATGGGCCGCCGAGCCGGCCGCGGCGGG
>DATFVJ010000230.1:0-9414 GCA_035260365.1 Streptosporangiaceae bacterium | reverse complement strand
ATGCCGTCGGCGGCCGTGGGATCGGGCAGGTTCGGTATGCGGTCGAGCAGCGCATCCCGCTCACGCGCCGCGCTGGCGAGCGCGGATTCCGCGGCGGCAAGCTCATCCTTGAGTCTGCGAAGCTCCGCGAGCTCATCCGCGCCGGGTGCGCCCTTCGACGACATCTTCTGCAGCGCACGGAGCCGTTCGGCCTGTTCGGTGAGTTCACGCCAGCGGCTGTCGGCGGCGAGCAGCGCGTCGAAGTCCGCCGCGGCGTCCCGGCGCGCGAGCGCGGCGCGGAACCGGTCCGGGTCCTTCCTGGCCTCCTTGAGGTCGATCACGTGGTGAGTCTAGAGGGTTCCCGCGAGTGAACGTCCCGGGCCGCTTACTGGCCGAGGTGACGCAGGTCGCTGCCCACGTAGATCTGACGCGGCCGGACGATGCGCTGCTCGGGATCCAGGATGCTCTCCTCCCATTGGGCCAGCCAGCCGGGCGTGCGGCCGATCGCGAAGAGCACCGGGAACATTTCCACCGGAAAGCCCATCGCCTGGTAGATGATGCCCGAGTAGAAGTCGACGTTCGGGTAGAGCCGGTGGCTCACGAAGTACTCGTCGGCGAGCGCGATCTTCTCAAGCTCGAGCGCGATGTCGAGCAGGCGGTTGCGCCCCGTGACCTTGAAGACCTGGTCGGCGATCTCCTTGATGATGGTGGCGCGCGGGTCGAAGTTCTTGTACACGCGGTGGCCGAATCCCATCAGCCTCAGCTCGCCGCTCTTCACCCTGTCGATGTACGCGGGGACATTGCTCACCGACCCGATCTCGGTCAGCATCTTCAGCACCTGCTCGTTGGCGCCGCCGTGCAGCGGGCCGTAGAGTGCCGCCGCGGCGGCCGCCGCCGACGAGTAGGGGTCGGAGTGGGCGCTGCCGACGGTCCGCATCGTCGTGGTCGAGCAATTCTGCTCGTGATCGGCGTGCAGGATGAGCAGCGCGTCGACGGCCCGTTCGAGGACCGGATCGGGGTGGTAGCTCAGCTCCGTCGTCTTCCACATCATGTTCAGGAAATTTCCCGCGTACGACAGCTCGTTGTCCGGATAGGCGTAGGGGAGGCCGACCGCGTGCCGGTAGGCGAACGCCGCGAGCGTGGGCATCTTGGCGATCAGCCGCACGATCTGCTTGCGGCGCAGCTCCTCGTCGAAGATCGCCTTCGCTTCCGGGTAGAACGTGGACAGGCCGCCCACCGTGCTCACCAGCATTCCCATCGGGTGCGCGTCGTGATGGAAGCCGTTGATGAACCCCTTGACGTTCTCGTGCACGAACGTATGGTGCGTGATCTCGTCCGCCCACGCCTGCGCCTCGGCGCCGTTCGGCAGCTCGCCGTGCAACAGCAGGTAGGCGACCTGGAGGAACGAGCACTGCTCCGCGAGCTCTTCGATCGGGTAACCGCGGTAACGCAGGATGCCCTTCTCACCGTCGATGTACGTGATGGAGCTGCGGCAGTTGGCGGTGTTCAGGAAGGCCGGATCGTATGACAGCAGCCCGTAGTCGTCCTCGTGGGACTTGATCTGCCGCAGGTCGGTGGCGTGGATGACGCCGTTGGTGATCGGAATATCGTAGCTCCGGCCGGTCCGGGAGTCGGTGACCTGAAGCATGCCCTCGCTGGGTACTGTCATCCTGGCTCAGCTCTCTTCCTGACTCGGCGCCTGGCCGGGCTGCTCCGCGTCTCACCCGGCTGCTCGCGCGCCGCGAGACGGGCCGGTCGAAATACGGCGACGTTTCCGCGTATATCGCAACCGTACGTGGTTGGGGCCGACAGAGCACCACAGCTCGGTGCCAGCCCCGGGAGGCTCCACCCCACGGGATCCCCCCACCAATGGATGCCGCATCCGCGGCCGCCGTAGTAATGGCTCATTCTCACGTCTTTGGCCCATATTGGCACCGCTCGCCGCCGGCCAGAATGGGATCGAGGTGAGCCAATGCAGATCAGCGATCCCGGTGCGCTGACCGCCGGCGAGGTGCATGTCTGGCACGGCCGGGTCACGGGCGAGCCGGCCAGCGCGGACGTCGCGGTGCTTTCCGACGCGGAGCGGGAGCGCGCCGCGCGCTTTCTCCGGCCGGGTGACCGCACCAGGTTCGTGGCCGCGCACGCGGCGCAGCGCCGGCTGCTCGGCCGCTACCTGGACGCCGATCCGGCGGTGATCCGGTTCGGCCGATCCCCCTGCTGCAAGTGCGGCAGCGGCGAGCACGGCCGGCCGAGCATCGAGTGGCCGCCCACCGGGCTGAGCCACAATCTTTCCGGCTCGGGCGAGCACTGGCTGCTCGCGGTCTCGGCCGGCGCCCAGGTCGGAGTGGACATCGAATGCCATCGCGATATCGATGTCGACCGGATGACGGAGGCGTGCCTCACCGAGTCCGAGCGGGCGCAGCTGCGCGGCCAGCCGGACGAGGTGCGGCGGCAGCTGTTCTTCCGCTGCTGGACCAGGAAGGAGGCCGTGCTCAAGGCCTGTGGCGTCGGCCTGGCCACCTCGCTGACCAGCCTGGAGGTGCACCCGGACCGGCGCGGCACCGCCGAGGTGCATCACACCTCTGGCACCTGCCCGGGCACCTGGCTGGTACAGGATCTGCCGGGCACGGCGGACTGGTCCGGCGCCGTCGCCCAGCCGGGCGGGCCGGCCGGGCAGATCCGGTTCCTCGCGTTTCCGCCGGCCTGACCCGGCCGCCGGCGCATCATCTGGCCCGCCGCCTGGTGTCGTCCACCCGCTCGGTGCGGCCGAGCCGGTCGAGCATCTCGAGCAGCGGCACCGCGACGCGGCGGGTCGTGCCGAGCGCCTGCCGTGCCTGGCTCAGCGTGAACGGCTGCGGCAGGCCAGCGAGGATCCTGGCGGCGTCGTGGTCCGCGCCGGGTAGCAGGTAGACCTCCGGCGACACGCGGAGCAGATATCCGGCCTTGACGGCCGCCGCGAGCTGCCGCCGATCCAGCCGCAGGTCGCGCAGCCTGTCCGCGTCCGGCGCGCGGAAGGGATCGCGGCGCAGGCCGGTGCGGATGGCCTCGACCGCGTCGAGGACCTGCGGGGGGAGCCCGGGCGCGGCGCGCGAACCATAGATCTTGCCGCCCTCGTAGGTGAGCGGCGGCTGCACAAGCGCCTCGACCAGCCTGCGGTCGGGCAGGGCGAGCCGCTGCCTGGCCATCTCGGCCGGCAGCCCGGGGTCGAGCGGGTGGCTGGCGGCGTGCGCCGCCACCAGGCCGGCCAGCTTGCCGCCAAGCTCCCCCCACCAGTGCGGATCGGCCAGCCAGTCCCCGGCCACCGGCGGCGCCGCCGCGGCGGCGCCCATGGCGGCGAGGTCGCGCGCCCGGACGAGCTTGCGCCTGCGCAGTTCGCTGCCGGCGTCGGCGCTGCCCGTCAGGCCGTCGAGTTCGGCGGCGCGCGCACCCGCGGCGCCGCGCCTGCGCAGCGAAGGGGGCCGCACGTCGAGGAAGGTGACCGCGGCGACGATGAGCTGCCGGCCCGGGTCACGGAGCGCGGCGGTGTCCCCGATACGAAGCGGCAGCGGGCTGCCGAGGGTCAGCCGTGCCGTGTCGCGGCCGAGTTCGCGGACCCGGACGTCGATCGCCGCGGTGCCGATGTGCAGCATCGCACGGGCCGGTATCGCGGTGCGGTCGGCGGGAACCGCCGCGGGTAGACCGGCGTCGAGCCTGCGCAGCCGCACGTCTGCCTGCTGTGTGCCGAGCCACCTGCCCGGCGTGACGAGCGCGCCGCCGCGGCGCACCTCGCTCGGGTCGGCGCCGCGCAGGTTCACCGCGACCCGCGCGTACGCGGTCACCTCGTCGCGCTGGGCCCGCAGCGCCTGCAGCCCGCGGACGCGAAGCAGGCGCTGCCCCGGCGTCGTGAGCAGCTCGTCGCCGACCCGGATGGTGCCCGCCGCGAGAGTCCCCGTGACCACGGTGCCGTGGCCGGTGATGGTGAAGGACCTGTCGATCCACAAGCGCACGTCCGCGGCGGTGTCGGGTGGCGTGAGCCTGCGGATCAGACGGCCGATGGCGGCGCGGAGCTCGCCCAGGCCCGCGCCGGTGACCGAGCTGACCGCGATGGCTTCCACCTGACCGAGCGCGGACCGGGCGATCCGCGCCCGTGCGCTCTCCATCGCGGGGGCCGGATCGGCGAGGTCGGACCGGGTGACCGCGAGCAGGCCGTGGCACACGCCGAGGGCGTCGATGGCGGCGAGGTGTTCTTCTGACTGCGCCCGCCAGCCCTCGTCGGCGGCGACCACGAAGAGGACGGCGGGCGCCGGGCCGACACCGGCCAGCATGTTCGCCACGTAACGCTCGTGCCCGGGCACGTCGACGAATGCCACGTCGAAACGGCCAGGGCCGCCTGCTTCGCCGCGGAGCGAAGTCCAGCAGAAGCCGAGGTCGATGGTCATCCCGCGGCGGACTTCCTCCGCCCAGCGGTCCGGCTCCATCCCCGTGAGCGCGCGCACGAGCGCCGACTTCCCATGATCGACATGGCCGGCGGTGGCAATCACATGCATGACTCGCCTAATCGTAGGCAGGTGCCAGGGCGACCGTGATCGGACGGCCTCGTGCCGCGGCGCGCCGTACTGATCGTTTAGCGCTTCTGGTTGACGTCGCTCTCGCGGCTGAGGTCCACACCATTGACGCGATCATGCCGGGCCAGCGGCCGCTGCACCTGGCCGTTGCCGGCGTGGCCCACGCGCCTGGCGCCTGGCAGGCCGCCGGAGAACGTCCCGCGGAGCGAGTCAGGCGCGGTGACCCCAGCCGGCGATGGCAAGCCCGTCCGTGCGTCGACGGCGGGAAGCTGCGGCGGCAGGAAGACCCACTTCTTGTACGACCAGAACCTGAACAGCGTGCCGAGCCCGATGCCAACGACCAGCGCCACGTTGTAGGAGAAGTGGTCGTCCAGCTTGAGCGTGTAGTGCGTGAACCCGATGCAGAGCAACTGGATGAGCAACCCGACGCCGTTGAGCACGAAGAAGAGAAAGTATTCGCGGCCGAGGCCGCTCGCCGCCCGGTGCCGGAAGGTCCAGTAGCGGTTGCCCGCGAACGCGAGAGTCGCCGCCACCGCGGTCGCGATGGTGTTCGACGTCAGCGGACCCATCTGCAGGCCGAAATGCAGCAGGTTGGTTCCGCCCCAGGTTACGGCGAATGCCGCCGCCCCGATGATGCCGAACTTGGCGACCTCGTGGATCAGATGCCTGAATCGATCGTAGAGCGCGACCGCAATTCTCACCGGAACGATCATCCTCCGCGGGTTCTCCCGGTCGGTTCCCACTCTGCCCCTTATGAATGTGACGACACTACCCGCAAGAAGGTTGCGGCCACGCCGTAACGCTCCTTCCTCGCGCCGAAAGTCGTTCGGCGCTTGTCCGACCCCCAAGGTAGTGTCCGCATACGTGGCCAACTCGCATACGCTGCAGGACCGGGAGGATCGGGACCGGGACGACGGGGACCGGCGAGACGGCGAGCCTTCCCCTGGGCAACTCGGCAGGCTGGCCAACCGGCGCGAGTCCGGCGAGCCGGCGCCCTACCCCGCGCGGACGGCCGACTCGGCGCGGGCAGACCCCACGCCCGCACCGGCCACTCTCGTGCACGCCCGCGGCCTCACCAAACGCTTCGGCGACTTCACCGCGGTCGACGGGATCGATTTCGATCTTACCCGAGGTGAGGCGTTCGGCTTCCTCGGCCCCAACGGTGCGGGTAAGTCCTCCACCATGCGCATGATCGGCTGCGTGTCCCCGCCCACCGCGGGCACGCTGCGCATCCTCGGCCTGGATCCGGTCGGGGACGGGCCTGCCATCCGCGCCCGCCTCGGCGTCGTCCCGCAGGAGGACACGCTGGACATGGAGCTCACGGTGGGCGAGAACCTGCTCATCTACGGCAGATACTTCGGCCTGCGCAGGGACGTCATCCGCGAGCGCGCCGCCGGGCTGCTCGACTTCGTCCAGCTTGCCGACCGCGCCACGGCGCGGGTCGAGTCGCTTTCCGGCGGCATGAAACGGCGGCTGACCATCGCCAGGTCGCTGATCAACGAGCCGGAGATCCTGCTGCTCGACGAGCCGACCACCGGGCTGGACCCGCAGGCCAGGCACGCGCTGTGGGATCGCCTCTTCCGGCTCAAGCAGGCGGGGGTCACGCTGATCCTCACCACCCACTACATGGACGAGGCCGAGCAGTTGTGCGACCGCCTCGTCGTGATGGACGCGGGCCGCGTCGCGGCAGAGGGCTGCCCAAGTTGTCGGCACCGCCGGCGGTCACGTTCGCGGTGCGGGAGCTTCGCCACCAGCTGCTGCTGTTTCGGCGCACCTGGCGCGGCACGCTGTTTTCCAGCCTGGTGAACCCGCTGCTCTACCTTGCGGCCCTCGGCGCTGGCCTCGGTTCGCTGGTGAATCATCACGCGGCCGGCCGCCTCGGCGGCGTCAGCTACCTCGCGTTCATCGCACCGGGCCTGCTCGCGGCGACCGCCATGCAGATCGCACTCGGTGCCTCGACCTACCCGGTGCTCGGCGGGGTCAAGTGGCAGAAGACCTACGTCGCCGCGACCGCGACGCCGATCAGGCCCGCCGACATCTTCCACGGGTTCCTGCTGTTCGTGGCGATCAGGCTCACCATCGCGGCAACGGCCTTCCTCGCGGTGATGTCGGTATTCGGCGTGGTGGCGACGCCGCTCGCCGTCGCCGCGATACCCGTCGCCGTGCTCACCGGCCTTGCCTTCGCGGCTCCGGTCTCGGCGTGGGCGGTGACACGCGACGGCGATGTCGGTTTCAGCCTGCTCTTCCGGCTCGGCATGATCCCGATGTTCCTGTTCTCCGCGACGTTCTTCCCGCTCAGCCAGCTTCCCTCGTGGCTGCGGCCGGTCGCGTACGTCACGCCGCTTTGGCACGGCGTCGCCGCGTGCCGCGCGCTGAGCCTGGGCGACGTGAGCGCACCCGGCCTGCTCGGCCATATCGGCTACCTCGCGGCGCTGACCGCCGTCGGTGTGCTCGCTGGCGGGCGGACCCATCGCCGCAGGCTCTACCGGTGACAGCGATGGTCATCCGATGACGAGCCGGTGGCGCACACAGGGGCGCGCGATCCCGCTCACCCGGAGCGTGCCGCCATGACGAGCCAGCCGCTGCGGATCCTGCCGCCTGCCGGTGCGGGGCGCTGGCCGCCCGGCCAGGTTCGCGGCAACGGCCGGGGCGGCACCGGCCGGGGCGGCGGCGCGGCGTCGGCCACGCCGCGCGGCCTCCTCATGGTCGAGCGCAGCATCATGGTCTACCGGCGCTCGTGGCCGGTTCTCATCTCCGGGTTCTTCGAACCGCTGTTCTACCTGCTGTCCATCGGGCTCGGCCTGGGCGCGCTCGTCGGGAAGGTGCCCGGCCCGGCCGGTCGGCCGATCGGATACGTGGCGTTCGTCGCGCCCGCGATGCTGGCGTCCGCGTCGATGAACGGGGCGATCTTCGATGCCACGTTCAACGTCTTCTTCAAGCTGAAGTACGAGAAGCTCTACGACTCCGTGCTCGCCACCCCGATGACGGTCGGCAACATCGCGCTCGGTGAGATTACCTGGGCCCTGCTTCGCGGCGCGTTCTACGCGGCGATGTTCCTGATCGTCATGGCCATCATGGGCCTGATCCACTCGCCCTGGGCGGTGCTGGCGCTGCCCGGCGCGGTGCTCATCGGCTGGGCGTTCGCCGCTACCGGCATGGCGGCCACATGTTACCTGCGGTCGTGGCAGGACTTCGACTACATCACGATGGTGATGGTGCCGATGTTCCTGTTCTCCGCCACCTTCTACCCGCTCGCGGTCTATCCACGGGCCCTGCAGGTCGTGGTCGAAGCCGCGCCGCTGTACCAGGGCGTCGCGCTGCTTCGCGGGCTGACCCTTGGCGCCATCGGCCCTGGCCTGCTCGGGCACGCGGCCTACCTGGCCGCGATGGGGCTCGCGGGCCCGCGCCGCAGCGGCACGCCGCCTCAGCGCGCTCCTGCTGCGCTAGGGCATGTCCCGTAGATCTCTGGCGGCGCGGATCGGTGCCCAGACGACGACCGGCGGCGTTGTCGTCGTCGCCGATACAAACCAGTATCGGCTCGGACCGCCGCGTTCATCCGGTTCCGCAGGAGGCTGATCTGCTCCGGTGAAATGTCCGGAAAGTTCTTTTTGACCGCGTTGAGCGCTTCATCGAGGATCTGGTCCGTCCACTTGGCCTGTACCAGGTGGGGGAGCTGGGCAATGCGGATGAGAAGATCACGCACCGTATTGGGATACAGCGTCGTAGATCACAATGAAGGCCATGGTCAGTACGCGCCAAGTTCCTCGCTGAGTTCAGCCAGAGCGTCGGCCGCTTCGCGGCGTTGAAGATCGTCATGCCGCCTGTAATCCATGAGCGCCTCGAAGGTGATCCGCCTGTGCCTGCCGACCCTGCGGTAGGGAATCTTCTCCGAATCCAGCAAGCCGATCAGGTACGGCCGGGACACGTTCAGCATGTCTGCCGCCTGCTGAGTGGTCAGCTCAACGTCCCTCGGGATGATCTGAACGCCCACGCCTCTTCCTAGAGCGTCGAGGATCTGCGCGAACATGACCACAGTTGGGCGAGGAACGACGAGGGCGTCGTCATCGCCAACCTCACCTAGAACCTCAATCAGGTCACCCTCCGTGTGACTTGCTAGGTAGTCCCTGATCCGTCGCGCCGCGCGGCCCGCGACCTCCCTGTCGACCTGCCCAGGATCGATCGAGCCAATGGTCCTGCCAGCCACCTCTCTCACCTCCTCCTGCTGGGCCGCATTATCCGCAACACTCGCAGCATCCGCAATCATTTCCGAGCTGCGAAAGACCCGAACCTCGTTTCTTTTAGGGGGATGCGGTTCCGGCGGTCGGGCGGCGTCTTCCCGGAACGCTGAGTTTGTCTGTGCCGGGCGCTGCATGGTGCCCTCACGGCGCTATCCACCGGGTGATGTTCGTCCTGCACGGCTGGCGTGCGCAGGGGTGGTGCCTCTGACGTGGAACCGTGCGGCCGGGCGCCGAACGGGGCGGAAGCACCCGGCCGCACGGGGTCTCAGGTGCGCCGCCCCTGCCTCCAGCGCCCGGTTGCGATCGAGAGCGCCTCGCCAATGTGCCCGGCCGCTTCCTCGTAGGCCATCGCCTGCCCCCGGCACAGCGCGGCGCGGATGGGGTCGGCGGCCAGCTCGCCCGCGCACTCGGTGTGCAGCTTCACGTTGTCGCGGTAGCCGTCGCGGGCGTCGAGCACGGCGTCAGCGAACCGGCGCAGGTCATCAGCGCCGACTCCGGTCAGCGGGGTCACGCGCGGCGGGGTGTCATTCGTGGTGGCAGCTCACCGGTTCCGGCCGCCCGATGGACGGCTCACCCAGCCTCGCCGCGAGACCCGCGAGGTCGGGCGCGTTGACCAGCGCCCGGTGCGCAGCTGCACCCTAAGCAGCCGTTAT
>DATFVJ010000229.1:0-4484 GCA_035260365.1 Streptosporangiaceae bacterium | reverse complement strand
CGGCCACGGGCCAGCCCGGCCGCGGCGCACAGCGCACCCGGCCCCGCGGCCGGCGGACCGCCGCAACGGCCGGAGGCGACACACTGGTCAGCCCCATGCAGGGCACTATCGTCAAGCTTGTCGCCGCCGAAGGCCAGCGCGTATCGGCCGGCGACACAATTGTCGTGCTAGAGGCGATGAAAATGGAGCAGCCGCTCGCCGCGCACAAGGATGGCACCGTGACCGGGCTCGTGGTCACGGTCGGCCAGAATGTCTCGAGCGGCGAGGCCATCTGCCAGATCAGCGACTGACGAGCGGATCAAGGACCTGACGACATCATGAGCCTTCGCCGCGGCCGTGGCGGCGCACCATGACCCGGCTGCCCGGCGACCCGAACCTGGCCGGCCGGCTGCGGTTCGCGTTCGGGCTGCGGCTGCGCCCCGAAAACAGGGAATGGGTGCGCCACGAGCTCATCGACGCGGGCTGGCGCGGGCGCGTCGTCGCGCGGCACCTCATCGTCATGATCCCGGTTTGCCTGCTGCTCGCGCTGCTGCCAGGACCGATCTGGCTGCGGCTGATGGTGCCCGCGCTCGCGCTGGCAGGGAGCCTGTTCACGGTGGCGGTCTACGCGGACGACATCCGCGCGGCACGGCTTCGCCAGCACGGCCTGCCCGTTCCCGACGACCCGGATCTTGGTCACCCAACCCACTAAGCAGCGCCGTTAGGGATCAGTCGGTGTTCGCCGCGGACTGCATGAGCCTGCGCGCGGCCTCGGTCACGCTGCCGGACATCGACGGGTACACGGCGAAGGTATGCGCCATCTGGTCCACCGTCAGCTGCTGTTCGACCGCGAGGGACAGGGCCAGGATCAGCTCGCTCGCGCGCGGCGCGACGATAACGCCGCCGAGCACGATGCCGGTGCCGTGGCGGGCGAACAGCTTGACGAACCCGTCGCGCGAACCCTGCATCTTGGCCCGGGGGTTGGTAGCGAGCGGCAGCTTGACCACCCGCGCGTCGACCGTCCCGGCCGCCACGGCGGCCTGGGTCACGCCCACCGTCGCGATCTCGGGCTCGGTGAACACCGTGGCGGCCACGTGCGAGAGCCTGAGCGGGGTTACCGCCTCGCCAAGCGCGTGCCACATCGCGATCCGGCCCTGCATCGCCGCCACCGACGCGAGCATCAGCAGCCCCGTGCAGTCGCCGGCCGCGTACACCCCCGGCGCCGAGGTCCGCGACACCCTGTCCACCTCGGCGAACCCCTGCCCATCCAGGCGGACACCCATCTCCACCAGGCCGAGGCCGGACGTGCTCGGTGTCATGCCGACGGTGAGCAGGCAGTGCGAGCCCGCCACGGTCCTGCCGTCCTCCAAGGTCACCACGACGCCGTCGGCGGTGCGTTTCACCGCCGCCGCCCGCGACCGGCTGAGCACCGTCATGCCGCGCCGCCTGAACACGTCCTCCACCACCACCGCGGCGTCCACGTCCTCGTGCGGCAGCACCCGCTGGCGCGAGGAGACCAGGGTGACCTGCGAGCCAAGCGCCTGGTACGCGCAGGCGAACTCCGCGCCGGTCACGCCGGAGCCGACCACGATCAGCTGCGGCGGCAGTTCGGGAAGATCGTAGATCTGCCGCCAGTCCAGGATCCGCTCCCCGTCGGGCAGGGCGTCCGGCAGCACCCGCGGATGCGCGCCTGTCGCGATCAGGATCACATCCGCGCTGAACCGGCGGTCACCCACGGCCACGAGACCCGGTTCCACCAGCCTGCCCTGGCCGGCCACCGTGCGCACACCCTCCGCGGCCAGCCGGGACGCTACGTCAGCCGACTGCCGCCTGGCCAGCGCCTTCACCCTTGTGTTCAGCCGCGGCGCGTCCACCGCCGCGGCGCCGGTGCCGACCCGCACGCCGAGATCACCGGCGGAGGCCAGCCGCGTCATGGTGACCGACGTCTCGATCAGGGTCTTGGACGGCACGCAGTCCGTGAGCACGCACGCGCCGCCGGCGCCGTCGCGCTCCACCACCGTGACATTGGCTCCGAGCTGCGCCGCGACCAGGGCGGCCTCATACCCGCCCGGCCCGCCGCCGATGATCACGATCCGGGTACGTCCGGCGGTCACGGTATCCCCTTTTCCGCACGTGCGCAGTCTGCCGATACGCACTCGACGAGCCCTCCATTGTGACGCACCCGCGCGTGCACCGCCCCGGCCAGCCCGTACGCTTGACCTTCGTGGCCTTGTACGCGGCGTACGGCAGCAACATGAACGCTGCCCAGATGGCGCTGCGCTGCCCGCACTCGCCGCAACGCGGCGCCGGCTGGCTGGACGGCTGGCGGCTGACGTTCGGCGCCGAGGACCTCGGCTGGGAAGGCGCGCTCGCCACCGTCGTGGAGGACAAGGACGACACGGCGCGGGTGTTCGTGGTGCTCTACGAGATCGCGGAGATGGACCAGCGGGCGCTTGACCAGTGGGACGGCGCCACCCTGGGGTACTACGAGAAGATCAAGGTGAGGGTCCGCACGCGTGAGGGCGAAGTGCTGGCCTGGCTGTACGTGCTGAACGGCTACGAGGGCGGCCTGCCGGCCGCGCGCTACGTTGGCGTCATCGCCGACGCCGCGGCGCAGGCGGGCGCGCCCGGGGAGTACGTCGCGGCGTTGCGGGCCCGGCCGTGCCGGTAGGGCGTGTCCCGGAGACCTTGGCGGAGCCGGGGCCCGGCCACGCGGGCGCGCGCCGGGCCGCGTACCCTCGGCTGACGTGACTGACGACCCGTACCAGGCCGCGCGCGCGGCCGCCGGGGTGCTCCGCGAGCGCACGGGCGCCGACACGCACACCGCGGCGGTCGTGCTCGGATCGGGCTGGAGCGGCGCCGCGGACGCGTTCGGGCCGCCGAGCGACGAGCTGGCGGCAACCGATCTGCCTGGCTTCGCGGCCCCGGCGGCCGGCGGCCACGCGGGCCGGATCCGTTCCGTACCCGCGGGCCGCCACCGCCTGCTGATCTTTCTCGGACGTACCCACCTGTACGAAGGCCGCGGCCCGCAAGCGGCGGTACATAGCATCCGAACGGCTGCCGCAGCGGGCGCGCGCACCGTCGTGCTGACCAACGCGGCGGGTGCCATCCGCGCGGAGTTCTCCATCGGCCAGCCCGTGCTCATCAGCGATCACCTCAACCTGACCGGCCGGTCTCCCCTCACCGGCCCGAGATTCGTGGACCTCACGCACCTGTACACGCCGCGGCTGCGGGCGCTGGCGCGACAGCAGGATCCGGCACTGGCCGAGGGCGTCTACGCCTGCTTCCCCGGACCGCACTACGAGACGCCCGCCGAGATCCGCATGGCGCGCACGCTCGGCGCCGACCTGGTCGGCATGTCCACCGTTCTCGAGGCCATCGCCGCGCGTGAGGCAGGGCTGGACGTGCTCGCCCTGTCCCTGGTCACCAACATGGCCGCGGGCCTGTCGGGCGAGCCGCTCGACCACGCGGCGGTGCTGGCCGCCGGCCAGGCCGCCGCGGTCAGGATCGGCGCGCTCCTCGCCCGGGTGCTCGCGGACGTCGCCTAGCCCGCTGCCTGCTGCCCGCTGCCCGCTGCCCGCTCAGGGAATCAGGCTGACCACCGCGACAAGCAGCGCGGGAAGCGCGATCGCGGCGGCCGACGCGATCGACCAGGTGACGGCGGGAACCGCGGGCTGTGCGGCGGCGCCGGACCCGGGAGCGGCGCCGGGCCCGGGAGCGGCGCCGGGCCCGGGAGCGGCGCGGGGCCCGGTGGCGGCGCGGGGCCCGGTGGCGGCGCTGCGTTCGGCGGCGGCGCTGCGTTCGGCGGCGGCGCGCAGCTCGTCAAGCTCGATGACGGCGCGCGCGGCCGCCGACTGCGCGGTGAGCGCCTGCACGTCCCGTGGCACCTGGGCGAACCCCGGGCTGCCCCGGGTCACCTCCGCCTCCCGCGCCCGCGCCCGCGTCTGCGCCTTCATCCGGCTTCGGCGCGACGACTGAAGCGCCCAGCTGCGCAGCACGCGCTGTGGGGCCGCCCCGCCTGCCGCGGCCTCGCCGGCCCCGGTCGCGCAGTGCACACGGACGGCCTCGTGCAGGTCGATCAGGGTCACCGCACCCCAGGGCACCCGGATGTCGCGCATCGGGTTGCGCAGCGTCACCGCGTCGTCGTCGGCGATGATCCGCGGGCGCAAAGCGGTGACGAAGACGATCCCGGTGATCAGCACAAGGACCGCCGCGATCACGGCCGACGTGTGGTCGTGGCCCTGCACGGCCAGATCGATCAGGTTGAGCGCGGCGAAGATCAGCCACACGTACCAGATCGCGACCGCGCCCGGCGAGCGGAACACCGTGCGGCCCGTGGCGCTCCGCACCCCAGCCGCGCCGAATCCGGCCCGCGGCGCGGGCGCGGCGAACGCGGGCAGGTCACGCGAGCGGCTTGCTTCCGCGCCATTTGAGCTGTGCGAATCCTGGCTTGATGACACCGTTGATGAGCTCCAGGCGCTCGTCGAAGGGCAGGAACGCCGACT
>DATFVJ010000228.1:0-2579 GCA_035260365.1 Streptosporangiaceae bacterium | reverse complement strand
TGCGCGCCGCACCCACCGAGACCGGATCGGCGTCCAGCGTCCAGGTGATGTGATGGTCGCTCGGCAGCCGCCGCAGGCGCGCGATCAGCACGGCGATGTCGTCGCGCTGCTGGTCGGCGTACACGCCGTCCAGGGTCGCCTTGCACAGGTCCTCGAGCGGGCGGGACAGCGAGTCAGGGCCGAAGATCTTACGGAGGCGGTCGAGCCCGTCGTCGATGTCGCGGTCGCGCTTTTCCACCAGCCCGTCGGTGTAGAGCACGAACAGGCTGCCGTCCTCGATCGTGAACTCCTGGCTCTGGATCAGCCCGTCGCCGATGCCGAGCGGGGGCGCGGGCGGGACGTCGAGGAAGACGCCGCTGCCGTCCGGCGGCACGAGCAGCGGGGGCAGGTGGCCGGCCGAGGCGACCTCACAGGTGCCGTTGACCGCGTCGAACACGGCGTAGGCACAGGTCGCGAAGTGCGGTTCCCGCTCGCCGAGCGTCCGCATGAGCTCGTCGAGCTGCTGCAGTGACTCGGCCGGCGAAAGCTCCAGGCGGGCGAGGGTCTGGATGGCGGTACGCAGCCGGCCCATGGTGACGGCGGCGCGCACACCGTGGCCCGCCACGTCGCCGACGACGAGCGCGACCCGCGCCCCGGGCAGCGCGATCGATTCGTACCAGTCGCCCCCGACTTCGATCAGCTTGCTGGCCGGCAGGTAGCGGTGCCTCACCTCGACGGACGACGGTGCGGACAGGCCGGTGGGCAGCATGCTGCGCTGCAGGGTGAGCGCGGTCGCGCGTTCCCGGCTGAAGCGCCGCGCGGTGTCGATGAAGATGGCCGCCCGGGACGCGAAGTCCAGGCCGATCTCGGTGTCGTAGGCGTCGAACCGCCGGAAGCCGGGCTTGCGCGCGCACACGAAGAAGCCGAGCGTGGTGCCGTCGGCGATGAGCGGCAGCAGGAGCATGGACGCGCCGGAAAGCAGCCGGGCGACCGGCATGCGCTGCCAGGCCTTCGCGAGCCGGGCCGCGTCCTCGGCGGTGAAGGTGGCTTCCAGGATCGGCTTGCCCGAGTCCATGCACCGCACGTACATCGATCCCGGTGGGTAGCTGAGCAGCTCGCCCGTTGGGAAGGTCGCGTCCCAGGCCTGGTTGGAGTCGTCGTAGGCGACGGCGAGCCGCCTGAGCGTGTGCGAGCCGTCCGGCGCGAAGGCAGGATTATCGTCGGCGCCGACCAGACTCTCCAGCACCAGCAGGGCGCCGATGTTGCTGAAGTGCGGCACGAGGACGTTGACCAAACCGCGCGCCATCTGGTCGAGGTCGAGCGTCGCGCCGGCCCGGGTGAACGAGTCGTCGAGCAGGGCGCGCCGCATGAGCGCCGGATCGAGGAACCGCTCCTCGTTGGACGGCGGAATACGGATCACCACGAGTGCCGCGGGGCCCGGCTGGCTCGCGCACACCGGCTGAACGGTGACCACCGCGTCCGTTGTCGCGTCATTGCTGCACTTGATCGCCAGCATGGCGGTGTTCTCGCGGTCGCCGCGGACCGCCTCGAGGAGCCCCTTCAGCGCCGCCTGCTGGTCCTGCGGCTCGGCGACGAGATCACCGAGATGGGCGCCGAGCAGGTCGTCGCCCTTCAGCCCGAGCGCGCCCGGCGCGGTCCTGTCGTGCTGCAGGATCCGCCCAGCGTGATCCACTCCGAGGACCAGCGTCCGGGCGGACAGACTCGAGAGGTGCCCGTGGCCCGGCGCGGACGGCGCGCCCGACTCGGCGGCCGTGCTCTCACCGACCATCCCAGCTGCCACTTGCCTCGCTCCTGTCACCCGGCCTCGGCACGGCGATTTGGCTCATTCTGTGATAGACCATGGATTATCTCGATGGGAACACCTGCTGACTAGCCTGAACTTTACATGCGCACATCTAGAAATGGCCCACCTTGTGGCGAGGAGGACGCGCCGTGGCCGCGCACGGGCCCGGCGTCGCGGTCGTAGGTGCCGGGCCAACGCCGGCATGCTGCTGGTGTTCCCATTCCGCGACGGTTCCTGCCGCGTCGTGCTCTACGACTACGCCAGGGCCGGCGCCGAGGTGACAGAGCCTGTGACGCTCGACGAGGTCCGCGGCGGCCTGGCCCGTGTCACCGGCCGCGACTTCGCGCCGCGCGGCCTGCGGTGGTCCGGCCGGTACCGCAGCGAGAGCCGCCAGGTGCCCGCCTACCGGCACGGCCGGGTGTTCCTCGCCGGGGACGCGGCGCATACCCATTCGCCCGCGGGCGCCCAGGGGATGAACACGGGGTTACAGGAGCCGTGAACCTGGGCTGGAAGCTGGGCGCGGCGCTGGCCGGCTGGGCGCCTGGCCATCTGCTCGACACCTACCACTCGGAGCGGCATCCGGTCGGCGCGGCGGTACTCGCGCTGACCGGCCGGCAGTTCAGGCTCAACACCGCGCGCACCGCGCGGAAGAAGGCGGTGCGCTGGATCGCCCACCGGATGGTCGCGCCGCTGCCGCCGGTCCAGGCGTGGCTGGCGCGGAACTACTCTGGCGTGGCGATCAGGTATGCGCCCGGCGGTGCGCCCGCGCACCGGATGGCCGGCGCACGCCTGCCGG
>DATFVJ010000227.1:0-20079 GCA_035260365.1 Streptosporangiaceae bacterium | reverse complement strand
GGCGGTGGGCAGGCCGGCCGGGATGGGAGCAAGCTGCTCCGCCTGGCACGTCACGTATTGCGCGTAGCAGCCGGTCAGGCCCGGGTAGCCGTACACCGGTGCCCCGTCGGACAGGCCGGCGTCGGCGCCGGTATCGCCCTCGACGAGGCCGGCGAACTCACCGCCGGGAATGTAGGGCAACGAGCCGGTCCAGCCGCCACTGCGAAGATGGGCGTCCCAGGGGCCGACGCCGGCCGCGAGCACCCGCACGAGTACCTCGCCGCCGCGCGGCCGCGGCAGGTCCACCTCGCTAACCCGCATCACCTCGGGACCGCCGAACTCGCTCACCGTGATTGCCTGCATCGCCGCTCCTCGCGCCCCGGCCGGAGGCCACCTCATGCGCGTTCCCACCCTACGGGTGACCGGCGTGGCGCCACCTGGCGCCACGCCAGCAATCCGGGCACCCCCTGGCACTGTCGGTCCGGGGCCGTACCGTGCTACGAGCAGACTCCGACGAAAGGCAGACCATGAGCACAACGGGAGGCGCGGCCCGCGAGCCCGCCGAGCTGCTGCAATCGCTGGCCAGGCGCCGCCACTTCCTGCGTTACACCGTCCGCGGTCTCACCGACGAGCAGGCCGCGCGACGGACCACGCCGAGCGAATTGTGCCTGGGCGGCCTGATCAAGCACGTCGCGCTCACGGAGCGGCAGTGGATCAATTTCATCGTGGACGGCCCCGCGGCGATGGGCAACATGGACGAGGCGAGCATGGTTGAGTGGGCGGCCGCCTTCCGCATGCTGGCCGGAGAGACGCTGGCCGGGGTGCTGGCGGAGTACGAACAGGTCGCCCGCCGGACTGAGGAGCTGGTGTCGGCACTGCCCGATCTGAACGCCACCCAACCGCTGCCCGAGGCTCCCTGGTTCGAGCGGGGGGCGCGCTGGTCGGCGCGCCAGGCGCTGCTGCACGTGATCGCGGAGACCGCCCAGCACGCCGGTCACGCCGACATCATCCGCGAGTCCCTGGACGGCGCCAAGTCCATGGGGTAACCCGGGTTACGTGCGCACGTGGATCCAGGCTCAGTGTCCCGGCGCGAACGCGGTGTCCTCGGGGTTCCAGGCGTAGACGAACGTGAGCATCCGGATCGCCTCCTGCGCCCTGCGCAGCGCCTCCTGCGGCGTATCGCCGACCACCACGGCCAGCGCTGACCGGTCGGAGCTTTGGCGCACCGCCGTCTGCGGGGCACCCGGTTCCTTGAGCAATTCGACCTGCCGTACGTAGGGCAGCGCCCGGACCCGCTCGACGTCGCGCACCTCGAGCAGGGTGTTCGCCGGCGGCCCGCCAGGATCGGCGTACCAGACCACCGCGCTCTGCTTGGGCACGATCCGGCCGGGCAGCAGCGCGGTCACGTCCTCGCCCAGGCTTTGCCTGGCGACCAGGTCGTACAGGTCCACACCGGTGGCGAGCCGCACGAGATCGACGATGCGGTCGCCGCCGATGCGGTTGTGGGTCTCGATGATTCGTGGACCCCGCGCGGTCAAGACGATCTCGGTGTGCGATGGGCAGTCGTGGAACTCGAGCACGTCGAGGATTCGCTCCACATAGCTCACGATCGATTCGCGGGCCGCCGCGTCAACCGGGGCCGGCACCAGGTGGCCGCGCTCGACGAACGTCATGTCGTCCCTGAACTTCTTGGTGATCGCCACGATATGATGGCGCGCCCCGGCCGAAATGCCCTCCACGCTGAACTCGTCGCCGACCAGGAATTCCTCGACCAGGACCCCGCGGTCGATGTGCTCGTCGCCCACCCGCTGCAAGGCCGCGCCGATGTCCCCGGGCGAATCGATCCTCGCCACGCCCAGACTGGCCTCGCCGTCCACCGGCTTGACGATGCACGGCAGGCCGATATCCCGGATGGCGGTGAGCACCGCTTCCCGGCCAGTGGCGCGTGCATATCGGCAACTGGGCACGTCATGCTTTTCCAGCAGCTCCCGCATCCTGGACTTGTCGAGGACCCTGCCGAACAGGCCGGTGTCCACCACCGTCGGAATGTCCAGCGTGTCGCTGATAGCGCGCACGATGTGGTAGGTGTGCTCGTTGTAGGCGACCACGGCCTCGAACCGCATGCTGCGGTGAAACGCACGTGCGACATCCACCCACAGGTCGATCCCCGCCTGGTCCTCGACAATTACCACATGCCGGTAGGGGCCGGCCGGATCCTCTCGCCTGGCCTTCCCCCGCGGCACGAAGAGCACCATCTGGTGCCCGTGCTCCCGCAAACGGTCATGACACAGCCGGTTGGTGCCGACCACCAAAACTCGCATGTTCCGTCCTTACCTGGTTGGACCGGGCCAGCCGCCGGCTAGGCGGCGACGCTCGTCGTCAGTGAACGCAGACCAGCGCTTGTCACCCTCAGTTTGTGGGTGACCACGGCGGACGCCAGGGCCAGCGCCGCCGTGATCAGCCAGAACTCACGCCCGTAACCGCTGCCCGACAGCCACCGGTAGACGGCGACACCAACTCCGCCGCCGACGGCCTCACCCATGGCGTTGCCGATCGAGAACATTCCGTAGCCGATGGCCCGGCTCTCCTGGCCGAGTAGCCGCAGGAGCAGCACGTCCATGGTCGGCACGAACATCATTTCCGCGAGCGTGAACACCACGACCGCCGCTACCGCGCCCGGATATCCGGGCACCAGGTAGATCGTGATGAAGGACAACGTGAACGTCGTGTAGGCGGCCACCGCGGCGATGGCCGGCCGGTCCTTCGTCCACCGCCCGGCCAGCCGGGTGACGCTCAGCTGGGCCGCGACAATGAGCAGGGCGTTCAGCGTGTACAGCCAGCCGAGCCTGCCCGGCGACTTCAGCGTCGACGACACGTAAATGGCCAGCGAGTTGAACAGCTGGCCGTAGCACAGCCAGCCGAAGAAATTGATCAGCAGGAACGACCGCATGCCGGGCAGGGCAAGTACGGTCCGGTAACCGCGCAGCGGCGCGCCGGCCGCGCGGGGCCGCAAGGCCGGCCGCATCCTCGAGTAGTTCAGGAACGTCGTCACGCCGGCGATGCAATAGATCGCCGCCACCGCGGTCAGGACGTAGTTGTCGTGGTGGCGGTTGGCGAAGAACAGGGCCACCGGAGCCGCCGCGGCCGAGGCGATGTTCACGGCGATGTTGATCAGCGAGAACAGTCGTGCGCGGCTCTCCGCCCGATCACTGGCGTCGGCGGCGAGCTGCTTGCTGGCCAGGGAGTTGACAGAGATACCCAGACCCGCCAGCGCCAGTGCCGCCGCCGTCAGCGCCAAGCCGCCTGCGATCCGCAGAAACATGAACCCGGCAGCCGCGGCGAGGCAGCCGGCGAGAACCGAGGAGGCCGCTGAAATCCTGTCCAGCCAACGGGCCAGCGGCACCTTGGCCACCTTGTTCGTGATCGTGAAAACGAGAATCAGAAATCCGGTCTGCGCGGCATCGAAGCCGGCGGCCGTCAATGACACGGCGAGCGTGGACAGCAGGCCGAAGAGGCCCATATTGGTCACGAAATAGTGCAGCGTTATATATCGGGCCGCTCTGCTGGCCGTGGCTGTGCTCATTTGCATTCGCCCTAACTCGTGGCTGGCCGGAGCCCCGGCATTCGCCGGTACCTCAGGGGGCCGGCCTGCCCACGAGGGGCGCCAGGCCGACCCGCACCAGATCACGCGCGGCCTCCGCTTTGACCGTCGCGTCGTGTGTGCTGAAGCCCTCGCACAGGACATAACCCTGCCGCGATTCTGACGAGGCGAGGCTGCCGAGTTCCTGGCCCGGCTCAAGTGTGCAATGCACCCGGACCACACCCGGCGCGTTCGCCGCGGCCGGCACGCCGCGCACATCGAGTATTCTGGCGTCCGCATAAGAAAAGAAGCGGATTGCCGCCGCCCTGGCCACGGGCGTACGCGGCGGCATCGGCAGGCCGAGCAGAGCGGCGAAGGTTTCCGATATCATGTCGGCGCCACTCACCATCTCGCACATTTCCCAGATCTGATCGCCGCCAATTCTGGTCTGTGCCTCGATAAGCCGGGGCCCGGACGGCGTGTTCCGCAGTTCGCTGTGCACCGGGCCCGTCTGCTGCCCGATCAGGTTCAGGAAATCCCCGATAAGCTGGTCAATCCCGTCCCGTTCGCGGAGGCCGAGCCGCGCCGGGACCTGATGGCCGATTTCGACGAAGCCCGGCGGCCCGGTCGTCAGCTTCTCGGTAACCATGACTACTTCATGTCTGCCGTGGTCTGAAATGGACTCGACACTGTACTCGGGACCGCCCAGGTATTCTTCGGCCAGAATCGGGCCGCTGGCCACCAGGCGAGTCCACGCCCATCTCTGCGGTAGCTGGGCCTCGGTCTCGACGATGAACACCCCTTCGCTGAGGCCGCCGGCGGGCGGTTTCAGCACGATCGCCTGCCCGCCCCGCTCGGCCATGAAGTCGCGGGCGTCCGCAAGCGCCGTGCACACCCGATGCCGCACCGGGCTGAGCCCGTTACGGTTCAGCAGGTCCCGCGTCCTTGTCTTGTCGCGCGTCCGCAGTACGGCGGTGAGGTTGTCGCCAGGTACGCCCAGGTCGATCGCGCACCTCGACGCCGGTTCCAGGCCGTACTCGGTGAACGACGCGACGGCGTCGAACGGATCCGCCGCGTGCCAGGCGCGCGCGATCGGCAGGATGTCGCCGATGCGGCGGTAGTCGGCCACCGCATAGTGTTGCGCGCCGGTGGACTGCCGCTCGCTCGCCCGCGCCGGGATTTGAATCATCGAATAGCGCAGCCCGAGCTTGTCCACCTTGCCCAGCTCATGGCCGCGCCCGCCGATGAGCAGCATGTGTTTGCGCCTCATGTGACTCACTGCCGCAGCTTGGACAGGTCGATATCCATCTGATGGGCCAGCGCGCGGCCGCGCGTCACGACAACGTCGAACAGCTCGGAATGGGTCTGCCTGAGCTCGTCCTGGTTCAGGGCCAGCGCGAGCAGCTCGCCCATTCGCTGGCGGATGTGCATCCGCAGGTTGGCCTCGTCAAGGCACTTCCTGCCGAGCCCGATCGAGTCGCTGAGCAACTCGATCCGGTGGTACCACAGGGCCGGCAGGTAGAGCACGTCACCAGGGCTCAGCACGAACCGCGTCAGCTGCGTGCCCGCGGACGTGGACAAAGCATCCAGATCCAGGTCGCCATGCGGGCCGGTCCGCAGCTCCGCCTTCGGCCCCATGATGTACCAGAGCTTCTCCCCGGCGATCTGCGCGTGCATCACGTCGACCGAGTAGGCGTCCTGGTGCAGGCGGGTGATCCCGCCTTTTTGGCCGATCCAGAGCTGATGGTTGGTCGACGCCGCGTCGCCGTAGAGATTTCGCCTGAAGTCGTACCTGGCGATATCGAGCTCGGGCATGTCCTCGGCAAGTTCGGGACAGGAGGTCTTGTAGTACCACTCCTGCAGATAGATCGGTGGCGCACCGCTGCCCGCGCTTGCCTTCAGCATCGCGACGAACTCGCCGAACGTGGTGTGGCGGGCCGCCTTGCTGCTGTAACTGCTCACGATGACGGGCACCGAGCCGCAGCGCTTGGCGAGACCGTCGAACGTCCAGGTGCGAACGGATGGCCAGTCCGCGGCGAACCCCTCGAGCACGACCGGCCGGCCCTGCTCGCGATATTCGTGTTCGAATTCCTCCCGCGCCAGGCCGCGGCGGCGCTCGATGACCGGGGCGCGGTCCAATGACTCGGCGAGCGGGCCGGCCTGAAAGGCGCGTTCGACCGCCGTGAGGCTGTCCAGATCGCGTCGCTTCAGCAGGTTTTCTTCCCTAGGCATATGTCGTCATCTCCTTCAGCATGGTGTGTGGCCGGGATGGTGTGTGGCCGGCGGCGAGCAGGCGCGTGATGGCCTGCACGATTACTGCCTGGCAGTCGCCTGCGCCCGGCAGCCAGCGGTGGACGAAGTGATCGCAGTCGTCGAGCCAGATCACCTCGGCGGAGCGGGCGGCGCGCGCGCTGGCCAGGTAACCTTCGATGACCGCGGGAGGGACGACCTGGTCGCGGCGGGCGCCGACGATGAGCAGGTCACCGCCGAACTCACGCAGACCGGCGTACGCAGGCGAGCCGGCGTAGCGGCCCGGGCGCACGAGGCTGCCGTCGAACCTGAGATCCGCGGCGCCCGCCGGATAGGCCGCGGGGCAGAAAAGCACCAGCCCACGCGGTGCAAGCTCGGGCACGGTCCACGCCGCCAGATGCGCGCCCATGCTGGTGCCGATGAGCACCGGCGCCACGGTCCGGCTCAGCCAGCCGGCCGCGGCCAGGGTCTCCACCCGCCGGCCCCGCAGCGAGGACTCCGCCAGCACGCCCGTGCTGTCGCCGTTGCCGGAAAAATCGAAGGTCATCGATCCGTGACCGTGCGCGGCCAGGGCATCGAGAAGGTAACGCACGCGGTGCCGGGTCGCCGCCGGGCCCAGGCCGTGCAGGGCCAGGATGCCTGGCTCCGGCCCGTCGGCCGAGACCGTCTTCGTGGCCGCCAGGCGCTGTCCGTTCGCGGCGAAGACGAATTCTTCCGTGTGCACTGCTGCTGTGTGCACTGCTGCTTTTGTTCGCGCTGGTTCTTGTTGCGCTGGTTCTTGTTGCATTGGGGCCCCCTTTGATGATGTGCCATGGCCGTTGCCTGTTCAGCGGGCGGCCGCGGCCGCCGCGAGGCACTGCCTGCGGCGGGCCGGCCAGTCGCCGCGCAGGATGCTGTAGTAGACGACGTCACGGCGGCGGCCGCCTGGCATGTCGTTGAAGCTCCTCAGGACGCCTTCCTCGGTGGCCCCGATGCGGGCGAGCGCGGTCCGGGCGGCGGTATTGAGGACGTCGGTCTTGAACTCGACTCGCTCGCAGCCGAGCACGGTGAAGGCGTGGTCGAGCAGAGCCAATTTCGTGGCGCGGTTGAGTCCCGTCCGCCTGGCCGCCGCGCAAAGCCAGGACCACCCGATCTCCAGCCGCCGTTCGGCCTGGGCCAGATTGCCGTAGGCGGTGCTGCCGACGATCTGGTCACTACTGCGGTCGATGATGGCGAACACAATTCGAGTACCGTTGAGCGTGTCCAGGATTCCGTGCTCCATGAACGCGTCGAGATCTTCCGGCGCCGCGATGCGCGTGACAAAGTGCCGCCAGATGTCCGGCTCGTAGACGATCCGCGCGAATGCCTCGCGATCGGCGATTCGTATTCGCCGCAGCGTGACCATGTTGTTGGACAGCACAAGGTCGGCCAGCGTTTCCCAGCTCATTGCGCCTCCGCCCGCTCGGCTGCCGGGCGGCTGACCGCCGCCAGCACAACTACGTGCGCATCGATGACGGTGCCGTCGTTGTAGACATCGTGTTTTTGGTAGACCATGTCCAGATCGCCGGCGTAGTGCCTGCCGATGTGCGCCCGCTTCAGCTTGTACTGCGCGTTCAGCATGCCGTTGTCGATCGAGAACTGCTCGCCGGCTATCACGATTGCGTAGATGCGTTGCTCGTACCGCAGCTCGTCGTTCAGCCTGGCCACACCGCGGGCGAGCGACTCATGGCCGACGTTCGGTGCCGCCGGTGACACGATCGCCGTCAAGAACGGTTTCCCGTCACCGAACACAGCGCAGTCGTGGACCTCGGGCAGCTCACGCAGCCGTTCCTCGACCAGAGTGACAAGGACATTCAGCGCGCCGCTCAGCGTCACGACATCGTCGACCCGGCCGTCGATGTAGAGGAAACCATCCTCGTCCACGTGGCCGACATCGAAGGTCTTGACCTCACCGGTCGGCAGATAGGTCTTCTCGCTGGCACCGGGCGCGCACCAGGTGTACCGGGTGTTGACCGGGTAACCGCTGCCGACGATCAGGATCCCGTCCTTGTCGAAGCGGATCCTCTTGTGCGGCAGTACCTGGCCGACACTGCCGACCCGGACGGCGCCGGGATGGTTCTTCGCCACGATGCACGTCTCGTTGAGCCCGTACCCTTCGTAGAGCGGCACACCGCCCTCGTTGAAGAAGTCGAGCACCGCGCGCCCGGCCGGGGCCGAACCGGTCCACAGGTAACGGACCCGGCCGCCGAGTTGCGCCTGGATGGTGTCGCGCCGTGCCGCGGTATCCGCCGGTGCACCCGAGGCTTCGAGGCGGGTCCTCAATTGCTCGTAGAAGCCCGGCACCCCCATGATCACGGTCGGTGACGTGGCTCGCGCCATGTCGAACACGGTGACCCGGTCGGCCAGCGTGACATCGTGGTGGTTGACCAGGGCCGAGTAGATCCAGTAGCGCTGCTGCAGGAACCGTACGGGCAGGAACACGAGGAGGTTGTCGCCGTCGCGGTGGCCGAACATCTGCTGCACGGCGGCCATGGACCAGTTCACGCTCGCGGTCGTCGCCTCGATTCCCTTGGGGACTCCCGTGCTTCCTGACGTCTGCTTGACCGCGCAGATGTCCGCGGGGTCGTATCCCTCGCGGGCCGGCAGCGCCGCCGGATCGACGGCGGTGTCGCGGGCCCAGGACCCGATCACGCTGATGTCATGTACCTTGCCCGCCGTCCGCACGTCTTCGGCGAAAAGGAGCCTGAGGCCGAAGTCGCTCACCACCTTCACCGGTTCGTAGCGGCCGGGCTTGACACCGGCGGTCACCGCCCCGAGCTTGAGCACGGCGAGGTCGAGCAGCACCCATTCGATCCGGTTGCGCGACATGATCCCGATCCGGTCGCGTGGCCGGACGCCACGCGCGTGCAGGTGGCAAGCGACCTTGACGGCACCGCGGTCGAGGTCGGCCAAGGTGAGCGAGCGAACGCCGTCGCCGCCGGTGAAACAGATACGATGTCGGCTGTCCTGACATGCCGTCAGCGCGATCGTGTTGATGACATCGGCGACCGGTGCGGCGATGCCGCCGGCGGCGCCGTTGGCCTGCTCAGCCATTGTGCGTGTCCTCCTCGATGGTCAGCCGGATACCGTTGGGAGCGGTTGCGCCCGGCCGCTGTGTGGCATGGAAGAACTCGGCGCCGGCCAGGTCGACGGCCGATCCGGCCGGCAGCAGTTCGACGATCCTCGGCCAGGTGGCCACGTCGGGCAGACCAAGCCGCGCCGCCAGGCAGCGGGCGAATCGCGGCATGATCGGGGCGGCGCAGTTCGCGACCAGGCGCGCCGCGGCCAGCTCGAGCGCGATCGCCGTCCGCGTTTCGTCCTGCCAGAGATCGACGGCGGACACCGCGTACTCGAGCGCGGCGAAACGCCGGACGTCCTCGACGATTCCGTTCAGCTCCGCAACGGCCTGGCTGAGGGAGAAGCCATCCGGTCCGAGGCAGCCCGTGACCGCGGCCAGCCGTCCGCTCAGCCGGCGCAAGAACGCGGTGTGCTCGGGTGTCCACACTCCGGCGTCCGGTGCGTGGCCTCCGTAGCGGTGCTCGACTCGTTCTCCCAGCTCGTTCAGCCAACGCTGCCATGACCCGATGAGGGTGTCCCGGACCGCCGTTTCGTATTCTGCGGGGTCGAAGTTCGTGCGGCGGCCCTCCGGCCTGGTGGCGGCGAGGTAGAACCGCACCGCGTCCACGCTGCGTGGGCCGAGGATCTCCGTTCCCCAGATCGCGTGGCCGCGGCTGGTGGAGAACTTCTCACCGCTCAGCAGATAGAACTCGTTGACGTGGTAGTCGATGTCGGGTTCCCAGTCCGGGAACGCCAGCCGGTAAAGCACCGGATAGAGGACGCCGTGGTAGAAGCTGTTGTCGTAGCCGAAGAAGTGCACGATCTTCCAGTCCGGCTCGGGCGCCCCGGCCTGCCACGGCTGCCCGAGGCGCTGGCCGAGTAGCTCGATGCCATGCAGGAACCCGTACGCCATTTCCGGCCAGACCCAGATCACCTGCCCGTCGGCATCCGGCTCGGCCGGGCGCACACCCCAGTCCGAGACGTGGGTGATGGGCAGGTCGAGCCACGCGCGCGAGAACACGCGGTCGGCGAGTTCACGCAGCCTCGCCGGGACACGGCCCAGCCTGTGATGGGCGGCCACCTCACTACGGAACTCGTGCAGCGGAAGGCTGAACCGGGTGATCTTGTCCTGGCCGGCGGGCTCTCCGGAGCGGCGCGAGCGGGGGTCGGCCAGGTCGGTGCAGACGTTCGGCTCGCCGCATTCCTCGCAGATGTTGCCATTGGTCGGGGCGCCGCAACCGGGACAGCCACCAGAAACGTTCACCTCGTAGAGGTAGCTCCCGGTGGCCCGGTCGAACAGTGCGGGCGATTCCCGCAGGCCCACCGGTTCCGCGGCGGCCAGCCGCGAGAAAAAGGCCTGCAAACCCTTCTCGTACGTCTCGTCCCTGCTTGTGACGGTGTACTGGTCGGGTTGGATATCCATCAGGCCGAGTGTCGCCGCGATCTCGGCGGAGAAGTGCGCGGCGGTGTCGGCAGGCTCCCGCTCCTCACACCTGGCGCGCTCGACGACGTAGCTTTGGTAGTCGTCGCTGCCGGTGAGATGCCAGGCGCGGACCCCGTTCATACGCTGAAAACGCACGTATGCGTCGGCGCCGAGGTATGGGCCGGAGAGATGGCCGAGGTGCAGGTCGCCGTTGGGGGTCGGGGGCGTCGAGAACACGAACACGGGCCGCTCGTCGAATCGCCGCCGGCCCGCCGCGCCGGCCGCCCGCACGGCCAGTGCGGGGTCACGCCAGTACAGGTCGAAGAAGATCAGATCCTGCTCGCTGGCGTTCTCGACGACATGGGTCTCGAACGGCTCGAACATGGCCACCGTTCCCGGTGCGACCCTGACGCGGCGGCCGTCGACGAGCAGTTCGCCGGCGCCTTGCACGATGACGAATACTTCGCTCTCGTCGTGCTGGTGCGCCGTGCTCCTGCCGCCCGGGACCACGCGGCCCCAGCCTGCGCCGGGACCGAGCCCGTGCACCGCGCTCATGTCGATACCGAAAGCCGCGGACAGTTCCCCGGGACTGAAGTGGTTGACGATCATGGGTCGATCCTTCTGCTCGGTTCGATGCGGAGGAGTTCGGCGGTCTCCGCGGCGATGGCCGGCGCGAGGCGGTAGCCGGAGCCGTTCGCCGCGCCGGCGAAAACGATGCGGCCGCTTGCGCCGAGAGCGCACACGATCGGCTCTCGGGAGGCGCTGTAGGCGTCGCAGAAGACACGGCCGCCCGTAACCCGGTCGGCCAGCCGCGGTGCGTGCTGGCTCAGGCAGTCGCGCGCCTCGGCCAGGTCCCGCCTGGACAGCCCGTCGCGCAGCGCGTCCGGGTCCACGTCCCAGTCCTGGCAGGTGTAGCTGAAGAGCCAGTGACCGCGGTGCGGCATGGGCAGCAGGAAGCTGTCGTCGTCCTCGAACACGATCAGCCGGTCGCGTGCGCCGGGCAATCGGTCGATGTGCAACGCGACGATCTTCTTCACGCGCGCGCCGAGCGGTGCGAGCAGGGCCCGCCACGCGGCCGAGTTCAGCCAGGGACCAGGGGCAAGTACCAGGGCCGCCGCGCTGAGCGACCCACCGGTACCCAGCCCGACGATCACGCCGGCGTCGGTCTGCTCAACCGACGTCACGCCGCACCCTTCGCGCAGGCGCACCCGCGGCCGCAACTCGCGGGTCAGCGCCGCCACCAGCGCTCCGACATCGGTGTAGTGGCAACCCTCGCCGTGCCAGGCCCGGGCGGCGGCGTACGGGGCGTTTTCCGCCGCGTCTTGAGCGCATGTCAGGTTGGCGTGGCCGAGATAGACCTCGCGGATGTGCCGGTCGCCGGATTCGGACGAAAGGACCGACATGGCCAGCGGATGGATCGGCAGCGCCGGGTTGCCGGCCAGGAGATTCTCGTAATAGCTCTGGCTGATGGCGGCCATGTCCCGTACTCGCCGGGTCGCGCCCCGCGGGAGGTGCAGCCCGGCCGAGCGCCGGCTGGCGCCGCATCCTGCGATGTCTCGATCGAGGACGGCGATGGACAACGCCGGCGAACGGCTGACCAGTTCACGCGCGACGAGGCAGCCGATGATCCCGGCGCCGACGACCGCGATGTCGACGTCGGTCATCGGAGCCTGCCCGCCCTGGTTTCTTCCGTGCTGAGCTTGGCCGACCAGTCGATGAACGACGCGAGTTGCTCGTCGCTGCAGACCCCGCGAAGCCGGTCCACTATTCGCTGACTTCGCCAGGCAATGAGGCTCAGGTTCCGGTCCGCCAGGCCACGCTGCTGCTCGGCGGCGTTGTGCACGAAGATGTTGTGGTCAGCAGGCCCGTCCCAGTGGATCGCGAAGTCCTGGTCGATCTTGAACTCGTCACCCGCTCGGTGCAGCCGATGCGCGACGGGGTCGAGGAAATCCATGCGGGCTGGACGGAAACCGGTGGCCCAGATGATGACATCGGTATCGATCTGCCCGACAACTCCGGGATGGTTACCGTTCGTCATGCGGACGCCCAGGCCACCGCTTGTCTGGCTGATCGCCGCGACCTCTCGATTGGGGCACAATGCCACCAGATCGTCGTTGCCGTCCATGAACCGGTGCGCGTAAATTCGCTGGTAGATCTGGCGCAACGTCGCCTCGGAGATCCCGTCGCTGCTGAGCACCTGGTGCGCGTTGAATTCCTCGCGCTTCGCCGGGGCAAGCCCGTAGTAGTAGTCGGAGTGGCTCGGCGTATAGAAGTCGTTGGTGAACGGTGAGTCGTCGATGGGGAAATAGTTCCTGCGCCGGGTCACCCACGACACCCGCCGGGGTTGCTCGTGTGGCGGGCGGCAGAGCAGGTCGAGGAAAGCCTCGGCGCCCGACTGCCCGCCGCCTACCACGCAGACCCGCTTGCCGCCGAGATCCCGGCCTCTCGTCACGATGTCGCTCACGTGGTACTGGTGGTCCCCGGGCAGGTCCGCGGCCAGCGGCGGCACCCACGGCCGCGTGCCGATTCCTACCGAGAGGTTGTCCGCGGTCACGGTCCGGCGGTCGGTGCGCACGACGAAGGTGCCGTCGAAGTCCACCGACCGAACGTTCTCACCGAACCGGATGTTCTTGTTCTGCTCACAGGCCCACTGCAGGTAGTTGCGGAACTCCTGACGCGGAACCGCGTCGAACTGGGCGTTGATGAAGTGGTAGATCCTGCCGCGGGCGTGCAGGTACGAAAGGAACGAGAACCTGTTCGTCGGATCCGCCAGGCTGACGAGATCCTTCAGCATTGATACCTGCAGGGTGGTGTCGGGCAGCTGCTGGCCGTCGTGCCAGCTGAAAGCGGCTTTCTTGTCCAGGAAGAGATTGGAGATATCGTCGTGCCCGTACAGGAGCGACGCCAGGCTCAGATTCGCCGGCCCCGCCCCGATACCGACGCATTTGTAATGTGCGTGCGCGTTGTTGTCACACATCCCCCGACCTCCTTGCGTGCGGTGGTCACGGCAGCGGCGCGACTGCCCGCGAGAACCCTGGCCGGCCCGGCCACGGCATCGCCGTAGCCTGCCCGCGATCCCGTCCGTCTCCCGCGGTCTCGGATACCGCCGCCGTTCACACTGACCGTCCGGTGCGCAGAGCGTTGCCAGCGCGCGGCACGGCTACTAACAAGAGCGGCGAGACAGCCCCCTGATACGCCTCGTCATCAGTTCCTGCGGGGTACCGGTGGGCTGCGCTGCGGAATCCTGGGGAGTAGGCCAGGTGGAACCCGCGGGTGGGCGCCGTCGCGCCTAGCTGCGCGAAGAGCCCGGCGGCCGAGAGCGTTGCCCGCCAGACCAGGGCGTATTCGGGCGGCGGCGTCAGGTTGCGCAACGCCGGGGCGATGCGCGGCTCGGTGAAGTGGGCCATGAGCCCGCGCAGCCAGGGCCGTGAGTAGGTGAAGCTGTCGGCGGCCGCCGTGGCCACGATCGGGTACAGCAACTCGACGATCAGCCGTGGATCGACGTTGGCGCCGGGGGCGAGCGCCCCGACCTGCCGGGCCAGCCGCAGCGCGGCCGGCCCGTCCCCCGCGAGCACCGCGGCTGCGAGCTGTCCGAACGGCGCCGGGATGCCGCCGGGAGTGGCCGCGACCGCGCCGAAGTCCAGCATGCCGAGCCGGCCGCCAGGTAGCAGCAGGAAGTTGCCCGGGTGCAGGTCCGCGTGCATCCAGCCGGTACACGCCGCGGGCGCGTAGATGGCGTGCCCGAGGAGCCGGGCGGCCAGGTCGGCGGCGTCGCCGCCGTCGAGTTCGCGCCAGCCCGGCGGAAGCAGATCCCGGCGCCCGGCGAGCAGCGTGGACAGGCTTGTCCCCTCCAGCCAGCCGGTGACGAGCACCCGTGGTGTCGCGGCGTATACGGAGGGGACCGTTACGCTCGTCCGGCCCGGCGGCTCGTGCACCCCCGCGGCGCGGGCCACGGCGAGTGCCTCCGGGATGCGGCGCGCGAACGCGGCGGCGACCTCTGTCTGGACGCGCCCCTCGCGCACGTAGTCCAGTTCCTCGACGATCCGGCTGGCGAGCTCGTCCGCAAGCCCGGACACGTTCAGCCGGGTGAGCCGGCCGATCACGCGGGCCAGCAGGCGGGCCTGGCGCAGGTCCGAGCGCAGCGCCCTGCCCACACCTGGGTACTGCACCTTGACCGCGACGTCGATGACCCGGCCACCGTCGGTCCGCCATCGTCCGCGGTGCACCTGGCCGATCGAGGCCGCCGCCGCAGGGGTGTCGTCGAATGCGACCAGCCGCTTGGGCCAGCCGGGCCCGTAGGCGGCGGCGAGGTCAGCCGCGACCACCCGGCGGGCGGCCGCGGCCGGCATGGCGGGCTGCGCGTCGGTGAGCCGCCGCAGCGCGGACCGGTACGGCGCCGCGACCTCCGCTGGCATCGCCGCCTCGAACACCGACATCGCCTGCCCGAGCTTCGCCGCGCCGCCCTTGAGCTCACCAAGTGTGGCGAACAGCTGCTCGGCGGTGCGGGCAGCGACCTGATCACTAGCGGTCCTTGAGAGTCGGCTGGCGGCCGCGGCCGTCCGCGCGGCGTGCCGCAGCGGCACCGCGGCCAGCCTGCTCGTCCGCCGGAGCGCGCCGGTCGGCAGGACCGGTCGTTCCAGGCTCCGCGCTGCTGCTCCCCATGGCCACTGCGGGCGCGGGTGTCCGTCGGTCATGTCGGCCGTCCTCTTTTGCGTTGGCTTTGTGGCCCCGCTCGGCCCGGCCCGTCGGCCGGGGCCGGCGGTGGGCGCGCAGGGTGGCGAGTTTGTCAGCCGGAGTGGCTGTATTCGGGTGCGCGCCGCCCGGCGGACCCGGGCCGCGGCGCCGGGTTCGTGGCGCGGATCCGTGCCTGCCACGCGGCGAGCAGGATGAGCAGCGTCTCCACGGTGAGCGCGGCGATGCCGAGCGAGCAGCGCCAGTTGCCGACGTCACCGTGATCGCCGAGGAATCCCCCCACGGTGCGGGTCAGCACGTAGCCGGCCATGGCCGAAGCGGCCAGCCCGCCGGCCGCCGCCCACACAAGCACGTGCGAACGGGCGATCATGACCCCGCCGACCAGGATCGCGGTCGCGATTATCGCGAGGTACCCGGCACCGACCAGCGGGATCGAGCCGAGCGTGGGCGGCAGGTCGATCACATGGATCATCGCCAGGCTGGCCAGCCCCACCGCGCCCACCGCGCGCGCGATCAGGTCGGCGCCCGGCGCGGACGGCGCCGGGCCGAGACGAGCAAACATTGGTGACCTCCTGTTGTGTGGGCCGTCGCCCGTGGCGTGTGGTGCCGCCGCGGTACATACGGTCGCGTTGCCACTCACTACTAACACGGATAGGAGATGTAACCGGTTCAAAAGTTCCGAGGCTTGACCAAAACACAGCAGAGCAGGTCAGCAACGGATCAAACGACTCCGGACCCGGGAGCGCGTGGCCGGTTATCCACTAACACGGGTAGGAGAGAGGTGCGGTTCACCGCCCAGGTATCCCCGTTGCCCGCACTGAGTGCGGCCGGTGTGCCATCCGCGCTGCCGCGCGGAAGAAACAATGGGATAACGGGTCGCGCTCGCCCGCTCCCTCCCGGCTACCGTGAGTAAGATGCCCGTGGCTCGCCTCGTACGCCGCCGCCGCTGGTTCCGCCGCGGGGCGGCGCCGGTCTGGCTGTGCGCCGCCGCGGTCGTGCTGGCCGGGTGTGGCCACTCGGCCGGGGCAAAGCCGGGTGCGTCAGGCACGGGCGGCTCCCGCCTGACCTTTGGTGCGTGGCGGGCGGAAAGCAGCGGCACGCGGCAGCCGCTTTACGCGGTGGCCTGCCTGAGCGCGCTGCGGTGCGAGGCGGTGGGGGCGGCTGGCACCATCCTTTCCACCGTGGACGGCGGCACCACGTGGCAGGCCCAGGCGAACCCGCTGCAAGGCTCGACGAAGATCCTCTACCGGATCGCCTGTGTGCCGCCGGGCTCCTGCTATGTCATCGCGCGGCCGGACACCATCCTCGTGACGCACGACGGCGGCGCCACCTGGAGCAGCCACGTGCTTTCCCTCGCCGGGGTCGGCGCGAACCTCACCGACCAGGCGTGCCTGAGCGGTAACGAACCTTCGCTCCGCGGGCCCGCGCTCTGCCGGCTGGGCCTCCTGGACATCGCCTGCGTCAGCGCCCGCATCTGCTCCGCCGTCGCCACCGCGCCGCCGGCGTACGGGTCCCTGCCAAGCTCGGCTCATGCCGCGACGCCGCCGAGTTCCGTCTGGACGACCAGTGACGCGGGAGCGAGTTGGGCGCGCCAGCCCGTCCCACCGGGAGTGACATGCACGGAAGGCGACTGCACGGCAACGCTCTCGCCCTATCCCCTGGTATGGATCTCGTGCCTGGGCAGCGGCCTGTGCCGGGCCGGGGGAGGGTACTTCGGCGGCTGCGGGCATTGCGGATACGTGTACGCCGTCATCGCGGCGGTCCGTCCGGGCGCGCCCTGGACCATGCTCACCTGTCCCTCGCCTTCGCCCGGCGGTGGCCGCATACGGGCGTGCTGGCGCGCCCTGCTGGCCCTTCATCCGTTCCCCCGGGGCATGCCGTTCTCGCCTGACGATGCCGACTGCCCCACGAGCGATCGCTGCTACGGCGTCTACACCACCAGCCCGTTCGATCCCGGCAACGGCGTGTATTGGTCGGCCGATCGGGGGGAACTGTGGCTGGGCGGGCCGAGCGGGTCCCGCAGCGCACGCAACGACGTTGCGTGCCCGGCCGCGCTGACCTGTTACACGGTCGGGGACCAGGGAACGATCACCCGGACGGCGAACGGGACCGCCTTCGTTCCCGACGGCCGCCCGACATCTCGCAGCCTGCAGGGCATCACCTGCGTCGACGCGGCCATCTGTTACGCGGTGGGAGATAACGGCACCATCCTTGCCCGCAAGTGACGTCCGGCGTTCCGAACAGGTCGGCGCAGTCGCGCACGCCGTAGGGCTGGTCGATCGGCTCTTGCATCACCTCGGCGCCCGCGGCCGGATGTGCTCGAAGACGGCGTCGCAGTCATCGGTCGCAAAGACCAGACGGCCGAGCAGGCCCTTGGCCGTCAGATCCGCGATCGCCTGCCGGTCGCCAGGCGACGCGCCCGGCCGCGTCAAGATCTGCGCCACCGGATCGCCGGGCCCTGAGCGTGACCACGGGCCCTGGCTGTCACGCGGGTCCGAGCCGCTCGGCCGATTCCCTTGGCGACGCGTGGCCCTCGGCGCGCAGACAGTACCCCGCGCCCCGAACCGTCTCTATGACGGGCTCACCTAGCTTGCGGCGCAGGTAGCCCACGTACACGTCGACGAGGTTCGTCCCCGGATCGAAGTTCATGCCCCAGACCATCGACAACAGCTCCTGCCGGGACAGGACCTGGCGGGGGTGGCCGATGAAGGCCTGCAGCAGGGAGAACTCGCGGGCCGACAGGTTCACCATCCGCCCGTCGACCGTCACCTCGCGTTGCGGCACGTCGACGCGGATGGCGCCGAAGGCAAACACGCCAGGCGACACGCCGGCCCTGGGCCGCAGGTTGGCCCGTACGCGGGCCAGGAGTTCCTCGAACGCGAACGGCTTCGCGAGGTAGTCGTCCGCGCCGAGGTTGAGCCCCTTGACCCGGTCGTTGACTCGTCCTCTGGCGCTCAGCACCAGGACGGGAACCGTGGCCCCGCGCGCCCGCAGGCCGTCGAGCACTTCAAGGCCGTCCAGGTCGGGCAGGCCGAGATCCAGGATCATGAGCGCGATGTCCGGGTGGATGGCGCGCTCGAGGGCTTCCCGGCCGGTGCTCACCCACTCGACGCTGTAGCCGTGCGCGCGGAGCCCTTTCGCGAGAAACGACGCGACGCGCTCCTCGTCTTCGACGACGAGGAGCTTCACCGCGCGATCCTGACCCAGAAGGTGGCGCCCCGCCCCGGCCGGTTGACGACGCCGGCCTGGCCGCCATGCGCTCTCGCGATCCCCCGGACGATGGCCAGTCCAAGGCCGGTTCCCCCGGTTCGGGCGGACCCGGTGCTGAACGGCTCGAAGACCGCCTGTTCGAGGCCGGGCGGCAGGCCCCCTCCCTCGTCGGCCACCTCGAAACGCCAGTACGACGGTTCGGCCGTCACCCGAAGGCGCACGGGCTCATCCCCTTTGGCGTGCTCCGCCGCGTTCCTGACCAGGTTGAGCAGGGCCTGGGTCAGCCGCTGGGGGTCGGCCCGAAACGTCGCGCCGTGGGTGCCAGGCTCCACGCGCAGCCGGTCGCCGAGGATGGTGTGTGCCTTCGCCGTCAAGGCGGTGAGGAACCTGTCCATCGGCAGCGCCTCGAACCTGAGCAGGGCCGGGTCGTCCGCCCGGGCGAGAGTGGTCAGATCTTCCACCAGCCGGCCCATGAGGCCGAGTTCGTCCACGAGTGTCTCCTTGACGGCCCGCACTTCCCGCTCGCCCGCTCCAGCTTCGAGCACCTCGAGATGGCCGCGGCAGATGGTGATGGGGGTCCGCAGCTCGTGCGACGCCGCCGACAGAAACGCGTCCTTCATTTCGTCGAGCTCGCGCAGGTGTTCCGCCCGGTCTCGTTCGCGCTGCAGCGCCAGTTCGATCCGGTCGAGCCTGCCGACACCCCATGCGATTCCCTCGCCCACGAGCACGCAGACCGGAATCGTGATCGCCGCGGAGGACAGTCCCGGCACGACATTTCCCGGCAAGAAGAACAGCGGCAGAATATAGGCGGCGCCGGCCAGCGGGGCCAGGGCCACGGACGTGCGCGGCGGATGGGCCATCCCGATCCACACGAAGGCGACCACGAAGAAAACCCCGTACGTGTGCAGATCGGCCCCGCCGAACGTATTACCCAGGGCGATAAGGGCGAACGCGGGCAGGACGACACCGAGGCTCGCCCCCCGGGGCCAGTTCTCCCACGGCGCGAACCAGACCGCGACGCCGAAAGCAAGCGCGGCCGCGTAGACCCCCGTCATCGCGATCGGGTCGGATCCCGGCGCGGGAAGCGGGAGCGTGACCAGGCCGAGTAGCCCGGATCCGGCAAAGAACACGGCGGCCAGGCGGCCATGGAGGCGGCGCCGATGCCGCGGCCCGTCGTTGGGCGGCGGAGCCTGCGGCTGGCCGGCCGTAAGGAAGTGGCCACGCACGGGCTCGCCGGCGCGGACGTCAGGCGCCGGCCGCACGGCCGTGGCCAGCGCCCGCAGGTGGCCCAGGCCCGTCGCTACCTTCCCGCCATAAGGGTGTGCAGCCAACAGTCCCTCGCCATATGACGCGATCCCACCTGTCCAGGGAGTAACTGTCTCCCAAGATCTGGATCCCCGTCAACCGGCGCAGCCAGGGAGTCCGGAGCCCTTCCGTCCCCCCTTTAGGCTCCGGAAGGGCTCCGGCCTCTACTCGTTCCACACGCCCGGACGGCTACGAGCACCATGAGAGGTTTCTCATCACCGGGAGAAGCGGCAGATCAGCACGTCAGGCGGCGCACGCTGGGGAGCACCGGCCGCTGGCCCGCAGCCACTCCGGGCGGCATGAGGAAGTTCTCATGATCGGATTGGGCTGGGTACCTGCTTCGCTCCTTATCCTTAACGACTGCGAGCCTCCCGGGCACGGATCTGCGGGGCGCCGCGGGGCCCGGCCGCGCGGTCGTTGCTCCGCTGGCGTGGCCGAAGCGGTCAGGTTCGCCCGTTGAGTCGCCTAGATTGCGGTTTAGCCACCGCGGAAACGACGTTGGGAGGCGGCGGTGCTCGCTGCGCTGGTGCTGGCCGGGATCTTGGCGGCGCCGCTTGGCACGGCC
>DATFVJ010000226.1:0-29484 GCA_035260365.1 Streptosporangiaceae bacterium | reverse complement strand
GTCCCGCGGCTCAAACGCCTGCGCGCTCGCACCGCGCGGCGGCAGGCCGCCGCCCTGTCCAAGCCGCCAGTCCAGCCTGAGCCAGCGTCCCCGCCTGACGCGGCGCCCCGGAGCGTGGCGGCGCCTGGTGCGTCTGCCTCGCCTGAACATGCCGCCCCTGAGCCGCAGGCCCCCCCGCTATCGGAGGACCGAACACGGGAGCAGGTCCAGCCGCAGGCGGCGGACGGAGCGGACATGGACGGCCAGGCGCCGGCGCACCCCCTGTTTCGGCCGCAGTCGCAGGTACCCGGCGGGCCCGGTGCGGAAAGCGCGCACGACGCGTGAAGCGCCGCGCCACGACATCAGGACTCGCCTCAGCCACAGCGCGGCCGGCCGATCGGCAATTCGCCTATCAGCTGCGGTCAAACGGCTCGAACGCGGTCTCCTGCATCGATACGCCGGGCAGATCGACCAGGTCGTAGCCGAGTTCGTCGATGATCGGTGACGCGGACAGGTCGGCGCCCGTGGGCAGGACGACCTCGGAATGCGCTCCGCAGCCATGATCGACTGAGACGACGCGGCCGTCGTCCGGCGCGTACGCGTTCGCGCACGCGCCGAAGAGCTGGCCGAGGGGAGCGCTGAGCAGCACGAAAAACCCGCAGGTCGCGCACTTGGCGGGTGCTGCGCGCGCCAGCGGCGCGCGGGGACCATGATCGGTCGAATACCAGCGCTCCGCGGTATCGTCGCGTCCGATCGCCGACAGCACCCGCTTGGGGCCCTCGACTGGGACTCCGACCGCAAGGCCGGCGTCACCGCCCCACGAAGATACATCGTCGCCGCCACTCCAGGCCGGCACGTCGTCACCGCCGAGCACCGCCACCGGCACGAGCCGTTCGTCGTCATGTGACGCGGGAAGCAGATCCCCGACACCGAGATCACCCGGCTGCAGACGGTCGCGCCATGGCACCCATTCCGGCGCGAGCAACGCGTCGGGGCCGGGCAGCAGAGAGGTCTCGCTCACCGTCACGGTCTTGGCGCGTGCCGCACGAGCGACCGTCACGGCCCACCGCCAGCCCGCGTACGCCGGGTCGAGGCACTCGAACAGGTGCGTGACCACGCGGTCGCCGTCGGCCACCATGCCGACGTGTGCGCCGACTTGGCCGAGCCCGGCAATTTCCTCGGCCGCCGCGCGTGCCACGTCGACCGCCTGCGCGCCGATCTCGTCGAGGGCCGGAGTCCTGGTCCGCGTCCGTACAGTGCTCACACCTAGTGATTCTCCCCCATCATCGTGGTGCCTTTCGCATCCGGCGGGGTGGCGGGGTCGTTCCGCTACCAGATTCGAAGAATACTGGGTTCATGGGAGCAGCCGCCTCCTGGCGCAAAGTCCGGGACACGACGCACCGGGCCGCCGCAGCGGCCGGGTCCGCCGCCCGGCCCGCGGCGAGGACCAGCGGCTCGGCGGCGCGCTGGACCGGGATGCTGATCCACCGCGGCACCCGCGCGTCGGGCGCGGGACGCACCGGGCTTTCCGAACTCATCGAGTTGACCGCGGTGGGCAGCGCCGGAGACGCCTTCATCGCTGTCGCTCTCGCCGGAACGCTGTTCTTCCACGCATCGCCTAACGCGGCACGCGGCCAGGTCGCGCTCTACCTGCTCGTGACGATGGCACCGTTCGCGGTCCTCGCGCCGTTCATCGGCCCGATGCTCGACCGCCTGCGCACGGGCCGCAGGTACATACTGGCCGGGACCATGCTGGGCAGGGGTCTGCTGTGCTGGGGAATGGCCGGAGCGATACTGCACAGGGACCCGCTCACCCTGCTGCCCTCCGCGTTCGCTGTTCTCGTGCTGTCCAAGGCGTACGGAATCACCCGCAGCGCCGTCACGCCGCGGTTGCTCCCGGCCGAGATAACGCTGGTCACCGCCAATGCGAGGTGCGGGCTCGCGTCACTGATCGCCGCGGCGATCGCGGCACCGATCGCCGCCGGGATCAGCGTCTTGATCCACGCGGGCTGGGTGCTGCGGTTCGGGACACTGATCTTCCTGGTTGGCGCGGCGCTGAGCATCAAGCTGCCCGATCATGTCGACACGGCGGGCGCTCCGGCCGCGGCGCCGGCGGGCGCGCGGGCCAGGGCGGCAAAGCGCCCGCCCGCGGAAAGCAGAAGAACGCGTACGCTCCGTAGCGTCGGTCCCGTGGTCGGTGAGGCCATGCGAGCCAACGCCGCCGTGCGCGCCTTTTCCGGCTTCATGGTGATGTTCCTCGCATTCCTGTTGCGCGCTGACCACTTCCACGGGGTGAACCAGAACGTCGCGCTCGGCGCTCTCGTGATCGCCGCCACGGCGGGCGGCCTGGCCGGGACCGCCGCCGGATCCAGTTTGCGATCACGGATGCCGCACCTCATCATGTTCGGCACGATCGCCGTGTCGACGATCGTCACGGCAGTCTGCGCGTGGTTCTTCGGCTTGGCCGCGGCGCTCATCGTGGCGCTCGTCGCGGCGTTCGGCCAAGCGCTGGCCAAGCTGTCGCTCGACTCGATCGTGCAGCGGGAGATCGGTGAGGAGATCCGCTCATCCACGTTCGCGGTCTCCGAGACCCTCCACCAGCTTTCCTGGGTGGCCGGCGGCCTTGTCGGTGTTGTACTGTCGGTCACCGCAAGCGGAACAGTCGGCTTGTCCGTCGCCGCGTTCGCGCTCGGGATCGCGCTGGTCACGCTGATCGCGAGTCGCCGTCGCAGAGTGCGGACGGCGAGGCTGGCTGGCGCTCAGTTCGCCCGAGCCGACCCACCCACGTCGCCCTCAGTACATTGAGAACCCAGCCGGACCCAGCGCCACCCGCAGTCGCCACCCCTCGCTCGCCACCCGTCGCCCGCACCCGCGCATCGGCCCCGTATGGCGCCAGCCGCAGGGCCGCACCGCGGAGAACCACCGGGTCCCTCGGGCGGGAAAACGTGCGCCAGGTCCACGGACCGGTGCTTATCGGCGGGCACCTGGCTGCCGGTGCCGTGGTTGCGGGCCTGGTGCGGCATCGGGCGGTTCCAGGTCGTCAGCCACCGCGCGCAGCACCGCCGCGATCCGCGCCGCATCCCGGTTGTCCGGCTGCTTTCCCCGCCGGAACGTATTCGAGATGCCGTCGAGGAGCTTGATCAGATCCTCGACGAGGATGATCATCTCGTCGGGCTTCTTCTTGCTCACCTTGGTCACGGAGGGGGGCGGTTCCAGCAGTCTGACCTGGAGGGCCTGCGCTCCCTTTCGGCCCTCTACGATGCCGAACTCGACGCGCTGGCCAGCCCGCAAGCCGGCCGAATCGGCCGGGAGAGCGGAGGAATGCACGAAGACCTCGCCGCCGTCATCGCGGGTGAGGAAGCCGAACCCCTTGTCGGCGTCGTACCACTTGACCTTGCCAGTGGGCACGGGCATGACCTCGCGTGAATCGGAACCAACACAGCTGCGCAGCGCGCGAGTTCAGGCTATCGGTCCAAACGGCACTCGGTACGCGCGGGTTTCGCCGGCGCCGATCGAAATCCGGCCCAGATCACGTTCGCGCCGTGCGGTGCTGTCGGTACCAGCCGAGGCGAGAGCCTTCGCCGCTGCGCTGCCGATGCAACGGGCCAGGAATTTCGGCGACTGGCGGCGGGTCCCGGGTAAACCAGTCGGGCGCATCCGGCCCGCGCGGCAGTGGTGCCATCGACGCCCAGTACAGCGACGCGGCCCCGGCCATGAGCCGGGGCCGCGTCTCCACAGCCTCACGCTTTTGGTTGGGTGCTAGGACGGGATCGCGCGCGAGGCCGGGACATCCGGTAGCTTCAGGCTGCATGCGATCGCGTTACGCAGCAGCCTTGTCACATTACGTGTCTACCCGTGACGGAACCGCCGCAATCACGCCCAGACCGGCCGCTTCGGGCTCGGGCCAAATTCCGGTTAACTGCCATCACGACGCGAAATAGGTGGGACACGCCCAATGCCAGCCGGGCGGCACAGCCCAGCGGGCCGTCTCTTCGCCCAGCCGCTCGGCACGACCGGCCATTCGGGCCCACCGGCCCAGCGGACGAACGATTCGCCGCACGCGCAGACCGGCGCGCGGGTGATACACGGCCGCATGGCCGGATAGTAAGCGGATACTGTCAGGGGGGAGGCACACGTATGACGACTTCAACGCGGGAACGGATTATCGACGGGGCGCTCCGCCTTTTCGCCGAGAAAGGCTACGCCGCGACCGCGGTCGCGGAAATCGAGGCAGCCGCCGGGCTGTCGCCGGGCGCCGGTGGCCTGTACCGCCATTTCAGATCCAAGGAAGAGGTGATGGCGGCGGCGGTCCGTGCCCACGCGGCACGGACCACGGACCAGATCGATGCAACCATGCGTTCTCTCACCTCGGCGCAGCTGACCCCGCTGCCTGATCGTCTTCGGCACCTGTGCAAGCTCGGCCTGGCCAAGATGACGGAGGAAGCCAACCTGATCCGGGTGGTCTTCCGTGACCTGGACCAGTTCCCGCACCTTGTCGACGAATTCCGGGAGGACCTCGTCCAGCCGCTTTACGAGGTCATGATCACCTGGGGCGGTCAGCAGCCCGAATTCGCCGATGCGGACATCGACTGGCCGGCCATCGCGGCGGTCCTCGGCGGTGCGGTCGTCAACTACTGGCTCACGTGCACGCAACTTGGCGCTTCGCCTGGACGGGTGACCGAACCTCGCTTCGTCGCGGCGTGGGCGAGGCTCGCGCTCGGGCTGCTCCCGGCGCGCCAGGCGTCAGCGGCCGCGCAGCAGGTCGCGTCGCCGATCGGCTGATCTGCGGGCGGGGGTCGGCCGGCCGCGGCGCGGCAGCCGGGCCGCCAGATACGCAGCGCCGAGCGCTGCCCCGATCCGCATGATGAGCGATGCGTCGGCGTGCGCGGCCGCGACGTATGCGTGCAGATCCACGGGAATGCTCGGGTTCTTGTTCAGCGCTCCGATAACTCCCACGCCTGCCGCGGTCACGGCCAGCGGCCCGACGAGGCCGACGAACTTGTCTCCGGCGCTCCAGACGCGCGAGGTAACCGCGATCAAGGCGCCGATCGGCCACAGCGGGAACGGTAACAGCAGCCCACCCAGACCGAGCAGGACGAGTGAGAGCAGCTCACGGGGGAATCTGCGGATGACCGAGATCGGCTCGAACGCGACCTTCGGACCGGCTCGAGCGTGCGGGCCCCCGACGGGAACGGGGCCGTGCGACCCATCGGCTTGTTCTGGCCGGAGCGCCGGGTGCGCCTGGGCAGGCCGCTCACGGCCGGGCTCGGGGCGCGCAGGCGGTATAGCCCTGGGCCCCCCGGCGCCGTCCTGGCGGAAGGCGTCCGGCGACGCCGACATGGACTCGGGCGGCCCGCCCACGCCCTGCGCCCGCCTGCCCGGCTCAGCCCAGCTCTGCCCACGGGTGCGCGACCGGGACGCTGGGGGGCCGGCCGCGCCCTGCGTGCGAAAACCTGGCCCGGCCGCGCCCCGCCCAGTGGTGCCCCGCCCAGCTGAACCTCCCCCAGCCGTGCCTCGCCCAGCCGCACCGCGGTCAGCCGCACCCGGGTCACCCGCACCCGGGTCAGCCGCACCCGGGTCACCCGCACCCGGGTCACGTGTGCCAGGGTCACGTGTGCCAGGCCGGGACACGGTCGGGCTGGGCGGCCCATGCGCCAGTGAAACCTCCGTGCGAAAACCCTGCTCGAGATGACCGTGCTCGGCCATGCCCGGCCCACGGCCGCCCGGCCCGGACCTGGCCTCGCCCGCCCAGCCAAGCCCAGCAGAGCCCGGCCCAGCAGAGCCCGGCCCAGCAGAACCCGGCCCAGCTGACCCATGCGTGGCCGCGCCGGTGGCGCCGGTCCCGCTGGCTTCACTGTCGGCCGCCTTCGCCTCGTCGAGCCTGCGGCGTTCGCGCTCGACGAGAACCTTGGGCTCGCCGAAACCCGCGAGGACGCGCCGCACGTCGGCCGGTTCGACCGCGCCAACCGCCCGCCGCTGCTCCTCGATGGACACCCTGAGCCTGGCGACGAACCGCATCCGCTCGTCAGAGCGCAACGTGCCGTGGGCCGCGTCCGCGGCGCGGCTCAGGTAGTCGAGCACGATCTGCTCGCTGCGCGCGCTCATGCGCCGATACTGCCCGAACCAACCACGGTTATAGCTGCCGACGCCGCAGTACTGTGAATCCGGTGAACGGTAACGGGCGGCACGCGCATGGGGACGGGTTCGAAAGCTGGCTGCACCAGCGCGGTGACGCGGACCTCGCGGCGCTGCTCGCCGCGCGTCCCGACCTGGTCACACCGGCGCCGGCCGGCGTCGGCGCGCTGGCCGCCCGCGCCGCGAGACGGCTGTCACTCGAACGCGCCCTCGACGACCTCGACCAGTTCTCGCTACAGGTCACCGAGGCGCTGCTCGCCTTGGCGGCCCCGGTGCCCGCGGTCACGCTCGAAGCGGCGCTCGGCGCGCCGCCGGGGCCGCTGAGCCGGTGCCTGGCCGCGCTGTGTACCCGCGCGCTCGCCTGGGACACCGCCGGCGGCTTCCGGCCCGCACCCGGCCTGCGCGCCGTCATCAGTGAGCCACGCGTTCCGGCCGGCCCCGGCCGCGTCTCGCCCACGCCACCGGCGCTCGATGAGATCCCTAACGGCGTGCGCGAGGTGGACCAGGCCGCGGCGGCTGCGGCGCTGAGCGCCCTGCGGTGCGTCGAGGATCTGCTGAGCCGGTGGGCCGCGACACCGCCGCCGGTGCTGCGCTCGGGCGGCCTCGGGATACGCGAACTTCGCCGGGCGGCCTGCTCGGTTGACGCGGACCTGGCCGCGACCGCGCTGTTCACGGAAGTCGCGCGGGCGGCCGGGCTGCTCGCGGCGTCGAGCTGGACCGACGGTGAGTGGCTTCCTACCCGCGCGTTCGACCGCTGGCTTGACAGCGCACCGGCGGACCGGTGGGCGGCGCTCGTGATCGCGTGGCTCGCCACCACGAGGGTGCCTGGCCTGGTTGGCCGCCGGGACGAGGGCGGCAGGCTGCGGAGCGCGCTCGGCACGGGCCTGGACCGGATGGACGCACCGCGGGTGCGCGCCAAGGTACTCGGCGAGCTTGCCACCGTGGCGCCAGGCACCGCGGTGAGCGCGGGCGGGATGCTGCGGCGGCTTGCGTGGCAGTGGCCGCGCAGGCCGCAGGCGTCGCAGGCGGCGCTCGCGGCGACCGCGATGCGGGAGGCCGCGCTGCTTGGCCTGACCGGGCTCGGCGGGCTGGCCACACACGGCCGGGCGGCGGTGTCAGGCCGGCTGGCCGAGGCGGCCGCCGCGCTGGCCGGGATCCTGCCTGAACCGGTCGGCTACGTGCTGCTGCAGGCCGACATGACGGCGGTCGCACCTGGCCCGCTCACCGCCGCCCTGGCCCGTGAGCTTTCGCTCGCGGCCGACGTGGAATCGACCGGCGGCGCCGCGGTCTACCGGTTCTCCGGCGGCTCGGTGCGGCGGGCGATGGACGCGGGCCGGACGGCCGGCGACCTGCTCGCGATGCTCAGGGAACGTTCACGCACGCCGGTCCCGCAGCCGCTGCGCTACCTCATCGAAGACGTCGCGCGCAGGCACGGCCGGATCCGCGTGGGCACCGCGTCCTCGTATATCCGCTGCGACGACCCCGATGTCGCCGCGGAGATCGCGGCTGATCGCCGCGCGGCCGCGGCGCGGCTGCGGTTGCGGTTGCTCGCACCTACCGTGCTCGTCTCCGCGTCCCGCCGCGCCGATGTGCTCGACGCGTTGCGGCGGCTCGGATACGCGCCCGCGGCAGAGTCGGCGGACGGCACCGTGGAGATCGCGGCCACGGCGTCCAGGCGCGCGGACGACGACGCGAACAGGTACGGTGCGGCACACGTGCCTGGCCCGTTCGAGCCTTGGGCCCCATGGCCCGCCGAGGAGCGGGCTGTCGCCGCCGTTCGCGTGCTGCGCGCCGGCGGCCCGCAGCACGCGAACGGCTAGGTACCAATGGCCAGGTACCTCAGTGTCAGGAGTGTCAGCCGTACGGCGAGGGAGGACCGGAAGTGACTGAGGGGCCGCTGATCGTCCAGTCGGACAAGACCTTGCTGCTCGAAGCCGGTCACGAGCTCGCCGCCGACTGCCGCAAGGCGATCGCGCCGTTCGCCGAGCTTGAGCGGGCGCCTGAGCACATGCACACCTACCGGGTCACGCCGCTCGCGCTGTGGAACGCACGTGCGGCCGGGCACGACGCCGAGCAGGTCGTGGACGCGCTGCTGCGATATTCGCGCTACCCGGTACCGCACTCGCTGCTCGTCGACGTCGCAGAGACGATGGGCCGCTACGGGCGCCTGCAGCTGCACAGCCATCCCGCGCACGGGCTTGTGCTCTCCGCGCTGGACCGCGCCGTGCTCGAGGAGGTGCTGCGCAGCAAGAAGGTGGCGCCGCTGACCGGGCCGAGGATCGACACGGACACGGTGGCCGTGCACCCGAGCGAGCGCGGCCGGCTCAAGCAGGTGCTGCTCAAACTCGGCTGGCCGACCGCGGACCTGGCCGGCTACGTCGACGGTGAGCGGCACGAGATCGCCCTGACGTCAGACGGCTGGCAGGTGCGGTCCTACCAGCGAGAGGCCGCCGAGGCGTTCTGGCACGGCGGTTCCGGCGTGGTCGTGCTGCCGTGCGGCGCGGGCAAGACGATCGTCGGGACCGCCGCGATGGCGCTGGCCGGCGCCACCACGCTCATCCTGGTCACGAACGCGGTCGCCGCGCATCAATGGCGGGCCGAGTTGCTGCGCCGTACCAGCCTGACCGACGGTGAGATCGGCGAGTACAGCGGGATCAGGAAACAGGTACGGCCCGTTACCATCGCCACGTACCAGATCATGACCACCCGGCGCAGCGGCGTCTTCACCCATCTCGAACTGTTCGAGGCACGGGACTGGGGCCTGATCATCTACGACGAGGTTCACCTGCTGCCCGCGCCCGTCTTCCGCATGACCGCGGATCTGCAGGCCAGGCGGCGGCTCGGGCTGACCGCCACGCTGGTGCGCGAGGACGGCCGTCAGGGCGACGTCTTCTCGCTCATCGGCCCGAAACGCTACGACGCGCCGTGGAAGGAGATGGAGGCCCAGGGCTGGATCGCGCCCGCCGACTGCGTCGAGGTGCGGGTCACCCTGCCGGCCTCGGAGCGGCTCAGCTACGCGACCGCGGAACCGGGTGACCGCTACCGCATCTGCTCCACCACACAAGCGAAAACCGCCGTCGTCGAGCATCTCGCCGGCCGGCACCGCGGCGAGCGGGTGCTCGTGATCGGTCAGTACATCGGCCAGCTGGACGAGCTCGGCGCGCGCCTGGGCGCGCCCGTCGTCAAGGGTGATACGAAAGTGGCCGAGCGGGAACGGCTGTTCGCCGACTTCCGCGCCGGGCGCGTCACCACGCTCGTCGTGTCGAAAGTCGCGAACTTCTCCGTCGACCTGCCGGAGGCGGCCGTGGCCATCCAGGTGTCAGGCACGTTCGGGTCACGGCAGGAAGAAGCGCAACGGCTCGGCCGCATCCTGCGGCCCAAGCAGGCGGGTGGCCGCGCCCGGTTCTACGCCGTCGTCTCACGCGACACCCTCGACGCCGACTACGCCGGTCATCGCCAGCGCTTCCTCGCCGAGCAGGGATACGCGTACGAGATCATCGATGCCGCGGACCTGGTGGCAGGCGAGGGAACCTGAGCCGGCCGCGGCCGGTTCCGCCGCCGGGCGGTCAGGTTCGGCTAGGGTGTGTCCCGTAGATCTCGGTGGATGCGGGCGCCATCCCAGCCAGCAGGGCCAGGCGGCGATCCGGCCAGGCGGTGCTTGTCTTCGAGGAGCCGATACTGGTTTGCATCGGCGACGACGACAACGCTGCCGGTCGTCGTCTGGGCGCCGATCCGCGCCGCCAGAGATCTACGGGATATGCCCTCAACCGTCCCAGCCGCTGCCTTGATCAGCTCGCGGCCGACTGGCCGGCGACGAAGACCACCGCGAGCGCGATAACCCAGCACAGCGCCGACATGACGAGCAGGCGCATCCGCGCGGCGCGCACGGCCGCCTCGGACCGGGCCCGCAGGGATGCCACCAGCGCGGTCACGGCCAGCACAGTGGCGACCGCCGCGGGCAGGACGGACGGGCGGACCGCGGCGACAACGTGCGCGCGGCAACTGCCGCCAAGCCCGCGGTCGGAGCAGAACGCCGCCGCGGCCCAGCCGTCGAACGCCGACAGCAGCCAGAGCAGCGCGAGTAACGCGACGCCGATGGCCGGGACCAGGGGCGATACCTGCCAGCCCTCGCGTACGGGAGCCCCGTCCCCGGGCGGAGTCGCCGCCGGAGGATTCACGGGGACGGTTTCCACGGTTATCACATTCCCAGGATTCCGCCGTGTGATGCGCGCAAGGGCGGCCCCGCCGCGCGGAACCGCCTTGCGCCGCGAAAGAGCCGCCCCGGCCGCGCGGGACCAGCCGCGCGGGACCAGCCGCGCGGCTGGTCCCGCGGACCGCCGTGGCGCTTCGTGATGCACGCGAAAGGGCGGCCCCGCCGTGCGGGGCCGCCCTTCGCTGAAGGCCGGACTAGGGTCAGAAGTCCATGTCGCCGCCGCCTGGGGCGGCCGGCGCCTTCTCCTTCTCTGGCTTCTCGGCGATGACTGCCTCGGTGGTGAGGAACAACGCCGCGATGGACGCCGCATTCTGCAGCGCCGACCTGGTCACCTTGGCCGGGTCGATAATGCCAGCCTCGAACATGTTGACGTACTCGCCGGTCGCGGCGTCGAGCCCGCGGCCCGGCTCGAGCGACCGCACCTTCTCGGCCACCACGCCGCCCTCGAGGCCGGCGTTGATCGCGATCTGCTTCAGTGGCTCCTCAAGCGCTCGCCGCACGATCTGCGCGCCGGTCGCTTCGTCGCCCTTCAGCTCGAGCTTCTCGAAGGCCTTGCGCCCCGCCTGCAGCAGAGCGACACCGCCGCCGGGCACGATGCCCTCTTCGACGGCGGCCTTCGCGTTGCGCACCGCGTCCTCGATGCGGTGCTTGCGCTCCTTGAGCTCGACCTCGGTCGCCGCGCCTGCCTTGATGACGGCGACGCCGCCGGCCAGCTTGGCGAGCCGCTCCTGCAGCTTCTCGCGGTCGTAGTCGGAGTCGGTGTTCTCGATCTCGGCGCGGATCTGGTTGACCCGGCCGGAGATCTGGTCGGCGTCGCCGCCACCGTCGACGATCGTGGTCTCGTCCTTGGTGACAACGACCTTGCGTGCCTTGCCGAGCAGGTCAAGGTCGGCCGTCTCCAGCTTGAGGCCGACGGTCTCGCTGATGACCTGGCCACCGGTCAGGATGGCGATGTCACCGAGCATGGCCTTGCGGCGGTCACCGAAGCCGGGCGCCTTCACCGCGACGGACCTGAACAGGCCGCGGATCTTGTTCACGACCAGGGTCGCGAGCGCCTCACCCTCGACGTCCTCGGCGATGATCACTAGCGGCTTACCGGACTGCACCACCTTGTCGAGCAGTGGCAGCAGGTCCTTGTTGGCCGAGATCTTCGACTCGACGATGAGGATGTAGGGGTCCTCGAGAACCGCCTCCATGCGCTCAGGGTCGGTGGCGAAGTAGGGCGAGATGTAACCCTTGTCGAAGCGCATGCCCTCGGTGAGCTCGAGTTCGAGCCCGAAGGTCTGGCTCTCCTCGACGGTGATGACGCCTTCCTTGCCGACCTTGTCCATCGCCTCGGCGATCATCTCGCCGATCGCGGCGTCACCCGCGGAGATGGACGCGGTGGACGCGATCTGCTCCTTGGTCTCGACGTCCTTGGCAATCTTGGAAAGCTCTTCGCTCACCCGTTCCACCGCGGCTTCGATGCCCCGCTTCAGTGACATCGGGTTGGCCCCGGCGGCCACGTTGCGCAGGCCCTCACGGACCAGCGCCTGGGCCAGCACCGTCGCCGTCGTGGTGCCGTCACCGGCGACGTCGTCGGTCTTCTTGGCGACTTCCTTGACGAGCTCGGCGCCGATCTTCTCCCACGGATCTTCGAGCTCGATCTCCTTGGCAATAGACACACCGTCATTGGTGATCGTCGGGGCGCCCCACTTCTTCTCAAGGACGACGTTGCGTCCCTTGGGGCCGAGGGTCACCTTGACGGCGTCGGCAAGCTGGTTCATGCCGCGTTCGAGGCCGCGCCGGGCCTCCTCATCGAACGCGATCATCTTGGCTGCCATAGGCTCCAGTCCTCCGGAACTCTTGGTGGCGTGCGTGGACCGAGCCGACGCCCGCGACGGACGGCTCGGTCCGTAACCGGTCCCTTCCCGGCCACGCGCCCGGGCCTCGTCGCCCCGATCCCGCCGTAGCGTGTTATCACTCTCAAGGTGAGAGTGCCAACGACCTGTTTAGCACTCTCGGGTCGAGAGTGCAAGCTGGGCGAGATAGCCGCACGCCGGCCGGGTGCGAGTGCGCCAGCGCCGGTTCGGGTGCCAGCGGGCACCTGCGGGTTACCCACGCCACCCGGCCTCCGCGTGTTCCTGGCCGGCGAGGTCTGGCGGGCAGAATGAGATGACCCGGTCCCCATCGCGGGAACCGGGTCATCCGGCGAACGTGACAGAACGTTTAGAGGGCGCGGACAGCCTCAGCCTGCGGTCCCCGGTCGCTCTGCGTGATCTCGAACTCGACCCGCTGGCCCTCTTCGAGGGTGCGGTAACCATCCGACTGGATCGCCGAGAAATGCACGAACACGTCCCTGCCACCGTCGACCGCGATAAAGCCGTAGCCTTTGTCCGCGTTGAACCACTTGACGGTGCCCTGCGGCATTACAAACAACTCCCTAACTGCGCTCGGGCCTCGAGCCCCGCCCAGGCAACCGCGGAGCCCGTCGATCGCTACCGGCTGAGAGCGGTCGGCGACCGCAGACGACCATACCTCCTACGGGAAGCGTTGCGCATCCGTTACCCACGTAATCACACGAATGGCTCAGCAATTTGCGACAACGTTATCAGGTGGTAGCACCCCGGCCCGCGGGCTCAGCCCCCCGCAACTGCTGGGATTACTGAGACCTGTGTTCCTGAAGGGACCGGCGTGTCGAGTCCCGAGGCGAACCTCACGTCCTCATCCCCCACGTAGACGTTGACGAATCGTCGGATCTGGCCGCTTTCATCGAGGATGCGCCCGGCGATGCCCGGATACGCCGCGTCCAGGGCGGTGAGCACGTCTCGCAGGGTGCCCGCCTCGGCGCTCACCTCCACGGCGCCGCCGGTGTAACTGCGCAGAATCGTGGGGACGCGTACGGAAACGCTCATGCCAAGCCCGCCTCTCTGAAGGCCTCGATCGAAGGCTGGATCGTCGCGGTCGGCTGCGCGACCTGCGCCACCGCGTCGAGTGTCTTCAGACCGTCACCCGAGTTGATGACGACCGTCTCCGCGGCCGGGTCAAGCCGGCCGGCCGCAAGCAGTTTCCGCAGGGTGGCCATGGTCACCCCGCCCGCGGTCTCGGCGAAGATCCCCTCGGTGGCGGCCAGCAGGCGGATCGCCGACACGATCTCGCCGTCGCTGACGTCCTCGACCGCGCCCCCGGTGCGGCGCGCCACGTCGAGCACGTAGGGCCCGTCGGCCGGATTGCCGATGGCGAGAGACTTGGCGATCGTGTTCGCCTTGACCGGGCGGACCACGTCGTGGCCTGCCTTGAAGGCGGCGGCGACGGGTGAGCATCCAGTCGCCTGCGCCCCGAACACCCGGTACGGTGCCTCGTCGACCAGGCCAGCGCGGGAAAGCTCGGTGAACGCCTTGTCGATCTTGGTGAGCTGAGACCCGGAGGCGACGGGGACGACGATCTGCTCGGGCAGCCGCCAGCCGAGTTGCTCGGCGATCTCGTAGCCGAGGGTCTTGGACCCCTCCGAGTAGTACGGCCGGACGTTGACGTTGACGAAGGCCCAGTCCTCGTGCTCGCCGGCCAGTTCCGACGCGAGCCTGTTGATGTCGTCATAGCTGCCCGCGACGGTCACGAACGTGCCGCCGTAGATGGCGGTGGTAATGATCTTCTGGCGTTCCAGGTCCTCCGGGACCAGCACCACAGAACGGATCCCGGCGCGCGCGGCCGCCGCGGCGACCGCGTTGGCCAGGTTGCCCGTGGACGGGCAGGCAAGGACCTTGAAGCCCATGGTCGTCGCGGCCGCGAGCGCCACCGCCACCACCCGGTCCTTGAAGGAATGGGTCGGGTTGCCGCTGTCGTCCTTAACCCATAGCCGCTGCATGCCGAGCGCCCGGGCGAGGTTGTCCGCGCGCACCAGCCTGGTGCAGCCGGGCTCGGTGTTCGGTGCGGTGGCCACGTCCGCGGGCACGGGAAGCAGGCTCGCGTAGCGCCAGATGTTGTGCGGCCCGTGCTCGATGCCCGCACGGGTCAGGTGCGGCAGGTCGTAGGCCACTTCGAGCGGGCCGAAACACTCCTCGCAGGCGTACCACGGCCCGAGTTCACGGGTGTGCCCGCACTCACGGCACGACAGCGCCGTGGCGAATCCGAACTTCCCCGGCCTGGGGGTACCGTGCGCGGCAGCGGCCGGGGAAACCGGGCCGGATCCGGGGGAAGACACGCGGGAAGCCGGGCCCGACGCGCTGAAACTTTCATTGCCTGGGGTGGGTGTGCTCACGTAACGAGGCCCTTTCTCCTCATCTTTCCCTGCGGCCACCCTGGCCACGGGTCGGAATTGGCACCTGTCACGGGACCCGCCATACGCCGGGCGAGCATGCTGCACCGTGGTGGTTGCCGGGGCTTCAACGGGCCGAATCCCTCCACCCCTCTGGATGAGCTGTATGCAGTTGTGACGCGACCCTCGTAGCACGGCCGTCGGCAGGCGTCATGGGGCCATGAACAACACTTTAACGGACGCGGCCGCGGCCGGGCGCCGCGCGTGCGTGCGTGCGGTGGCGCCCGTCCGCGTGCGGCGGCATGGGGAATCCCCGGGCCCGGCCGATCGCCCCTCGGCTAGCGTGGCCGGACATGGGCAAGCACCAGGTTCTCATCGCGTCGAACCGCGGGCCGGTCTCGTTCTCGCTGCGTGACGACGGCACGCTCACCGCGCGGCGCGGAGCGGGCGGCCTGGTGTCGGGGCTCTCGTCGGTGGCTGGCACCGATACGGACGTCCTGTGGATCTGCGCCGCGCTCAGCGACCCGGACCGTACCGCGGCACGGCGTGCCCCTGGCGGCAGGCTCGATCTGGACGGCCACGAGACGGGCGCGGCCGTGCAGATGCTCGACATCCCGGCCGTGACGTTCCACCGCGCCTACAACGGAGTGGCCAACTCGACGCTGTGGTTCGTCCACCATCTTCTTTACGACACACCGAACAGCCCGCATTTCGGGCTGGCGTGGCAGCGGGAGTGGCGGTCCTACCAGTCCTACAACCAGGCGTTCGCCAGCGCGCTCGCGGCAGCGGTTGACCAGGCCGGCGAGACCGCGGGCGGGACCGGCGGCGCGGCGGGCGGGACCGGCGGCGCGGCGGGCGGGACCCCGGGCGGCAGCGGCCAGGCCGCGAGCGGCACGGGCCTGCGCGGGGCACGGGCGCTCGTGCAGGACTACCACCTCAGCCTGGTCCCCCGGATGCTCAAGGACGCACGGCCCGGGCTGCGGATCGCGCACTTCTCGCACACGCCGTGGGCGCCTCCTGACTACTTCCGGATTCTGCCCGACGACATCGCGTGCGAGGTGCTCGACGGCATCCTCGGCGCCGACCACGCCGGGTTCCTTTGCGACCGATGGGCCGGGGCGTTCCTCGACTGCTGCGCGGAATTCCTCGGCGCCGAGGTGGACAAGGAGCGCCGCACCGCGCGCTACCGCGGTCATGTCACCCGCGTCGCGGTGCACGCGCTCGGCGTGGACGGCGCCGAGTTGCGTGAGCGGGCCAGCGCGGCGGATGTCGGGGCGCGGGTCCAGGCGCTGCGAGACGCGGTTGGTGATCGGAAGCTGATCGTCCGGGTGGACCGGACGGAGCTGTCCAAGAACATCGTGCGCGGGCTCGCCGCCTACCGCGAACTGCTCGCCACCCACCCGCAGTGGCGCGGCAACGTCGTGCACCTGGCATTCGCCTATCCCTCGCGGCACGATCTGCCGGAGTACCGCGAGTACACGGCCTCGGTGCAGCGGATCGCGCGCGAGATCGAGGACGAGTACGGCACAGACGACTGGGATCCCCTGATCTTGCAGGTCAACGACGACTACCCGCGATCGCTCGCGGCGTACCGGCTGGCGGACGTGCTGCTGGTGAACCCGATCAGGGACGGTATGAACCTGGTGGCCAAGGAGGGACCCGTGCTGTCGGAACGAGCCTGCGCGCTGGTGCTTTCGCGCGAGGCCGGGGCCGCGGCAGAACTGGGCCCGCACGCGCTGCTCGTGAACCCGTTCGACATCTCAGGGACCGCTGACGCGCTCCATCAGGCCCTGTCCATGCCTTCTACCGAACGGCTCGCGCGGTGTACTCGCCTCGCGGAAGCCGCCACCGCCCTGCCGCCGAGACAGTGGTTCACCGACCAGCTCGGTGCGCTCGGCTGACGGCCGGTCAGGCGATCAGATGCCGAGCGCCGCCGCGATGGCGTCGAGCAGCGCGACGACGCCGGCCGGGCCGTCCACCACCAAATCGGCGGCCGCCGCTACCGGCCCGGCTTCCGCAGAGCCGCTGCCGACCGTCACGCCAGGCAGGCCGGCCGAGCGAAGCTCGCGCACGGTCGCGAACGCCGCCAGGTCACCGAGATCGTCGCCGACAAACATGACGGCCCGCGCGAGCCGTTCTGCTACGAGTTTTGCCAACGCCGCGCCCTTGTCCACGCCCGCAGGCCGCAACTCGACCACCATCTTGCCCGGCTCGGTGGCCAGCCCCGCGCGCTCCGCGAGCGCCGCCAGCGGTGCGCGGATCAGCGCGAGGGCGCCGTCGGGGTCGGCGGTGCGCCGCGTGTGCACGGCGATCGCGTACCCCTTGTCCTCGACCCATGTGCCCGACGGCGCGCCGGCGCCGGAAAGCACGGCGGGCAGTTCGCGGCGCACGGTCGTGAGGGCGGCCGGTGGTGGCGGGGCGGACAGCGTGCCCGATTCCCAGCGCTCGGCGCCGTAGTGGCCGAGTACCACGATCCCCGGCACGCCCCGCAGGCCCCCTAGTTCGACCGCGAGCGTGGCGGGGCGGCCGGTGATCACGGCGAGCGTTCCGACGTGCGCGCTCAGCCTCCGTAGCGCCGGCACGGCGCCCGGGTGCGCCCTGGCGGCGAGCGGATCGGCCACGATCGGCGCGAGCGTGCCGTCGTAGTCCAGCCCGACGAGCGCGCCGCGCGGGTCGCGCAGCAGCGCGGCCAGGCCCGCCCGTCCCTCCGGCGTGACGGGCTCGGGAATGCCGCCCGCTGTCGTCTCGTCCTCCACGGCTTAGCGTCACCTCCGTCGGCTGGAATCGCGTAGCCCCGGTCACGGCTGGCGGCGGGCGGACCGCAGCCGCCGGCGCTCACTGCGCTGGCGGCGGAGCCGCTTGACCAGGATCGGGTCGTGCGCGAGCGCCGCAGGCCGGTCGATCAGCTCGTTGAGTAGCTGGTAGTAGCGCGTGGCCGGAATCGAGAAAACCTCGCGTATCGCCTGCTCCTTGGCGCCCGGGTACCGCCACCACTGCCGCTCGAACACGAGGATCGCCTTGTCCTCCTCGGACAGCGGTTCTGCTGGCATCTCACGACCTGCCTGCCCGGCTGTACGTCGCAGCGCGGCTGCACCTGCTGTGCGACTGTACCTGCCCGCCCGGCCGGCCTGTAGCGGGTGTACCGGCCTGCGTGGCCGTAGCACTCCCCGCCCGGCGGGAGGCGGCAGGGCCGTCACAGCGCCCGGTCCGGGGCGCCGACGCCGCGGCACCGGCTGAACTGAACCACGGTATGCCGAGGGTGGGCCTACCCCGATGGTCAAGTCCGACGTACGCTCACCACTCGTGGCCTCATATAACTGCTTGACGTTCCTGACCGACTACGGCCTTGAGGACGGATTCGTCGCCGCATGCCATGGCGTGGCGGCCAGAATCGCACCGGACGCCCGCGTCATCGACGTGACACATCTTGTGCCGCCAGGCGACGTGCGGCGGGGAGCGGCGGTGCTTGCGCAGACCGTGCCCTACCTGCCGCCGGCTGTGCATGTGGCGGTCGTCGATCCCGGCGTGGGCACATCCAGGCTCGGCGTCGCGGTTCAGGCAGGCGACCGGATTTTCGTGGGCCCGGACAACGGTTTGCTTTCCTGGGCGATCGCTGGCGCGGGCGGCGCGGGTCGTGCCGTTCAGCTGAGCAACAGCGACCTGTGGCTGCACCCGGTGTCCCCGACCTTTCACGGCCGCGACATCTTCACCCCGGTTGCCGCGCACCTGGCGAACGGCGTCGATCTGGCCGTGGTGGGCGCCGAAGCACGCGTCGCCGACCTGGTGACACTTCCCGCGCCGACGAGCCGCGTGCATGACGGGGAGGTGGAGGGCGAGGTGATGTCGGTGGACAGGTTCGGCAACGTGCAGCTGTCGATCGCCGCATCGGAGATCGGGATGCTCGGTGCCGGTTTCGGCGGGACCCTCGTGGTCCGCTGCGGCAGGCGACAGCTCACCGTGCCCTACCTCGAGACGTTCGCCGCTGTCGCACCGGGTGAGCTTGTCGCCTTCACCGACTCGGCCGGTCTTGTGTCGCTCGCGGTCAATGCGGGCGACGCGGCGCAGCGGCTCGGCCTGCCGCCCGGCGCCCACGTGCGGCTCGCGGCCGCGCCCTAGCATTCTGTCGCGTGCGCAGCCATGGTCACCCCTTCCCTGCGCGAGCAGAATCCGCAGCGCGGGACTGCGCGGCCGGAGCATGGCACAATTCCGGAGTGCCCGCGTAAAAAGGAAGGCATCGCCGTCGTGTCACTGACGTTCCCGTGTCGCCCGCTGTCGCCGCTCGCCGCAGGAGTGGCCGCGGCCGCCGCGGTGGCGGTCGGGCTCACGGCGACGCCAGGCCTCGCCGACCAGGTGCGCAACCATGAGTGGTGGCTGACAGAGGTTCATGTCACTCAGGCGTGGCAAGTCAGCCGCGGGACGGGCGTGACCATCGCCGTGCTTGACACCGGCGTCGACCCCACCCAGCCCGATCTTTCCCGATCGGTGGTCACCGGTCCGGACTACACGCATTCCGGGCGGCAGCCGGGCGACCCCTACTGGGGCGTCCACGGCACCGGCGTGGCGGTGCTCATCGCCGGGCGTGGGCATGGCCCCGGGCACATGGACGGCATCATCGGCATCGCGCCCAAGGCAAAGATTCTCTCGGTGCGGGTGAGCCTGGAGCCGGCCGATCCGCTGACCGCGGACCCGGCCGTCGCGTCCCGGCTGCCCGCCGCGATCGCGGCGGGCATCAGGTACGCGGTCCATCATGGCGCGCAGGTCATCGATCTGCCCCTCGACCCGGGCGCGGCCGCTGCGGGCGGTACGCCAGGCGCGGCCGGCGCGGTGGGCGGTTCCGCGGCCGAGCGTAAGGCCGTCGCGTACGCGCTCACCAAGGGAGCCGTGCTCATCGCGCCCGCCGGGGACGGCGGCCCCGGGCGCGGTCAGGTCAACTACCCTGCCGCGTATCCGGGCGTCATCTCCGTCGGCGCCTTCAACAAGGGCTTCGTCAAGGCGCGGTTCTCGAGCCGGCATTCGTACGTGACGTTGACCGCGCCTGGCGGAGGGGTGATCACCGCCACCTCCGCTACCGGCTATGCCACCGTGAGCAGCACCAGCGCGGCGAGCGCGATGGTGGCGGGTATGGCCGCCCTGATCCGCGCGCGGTATCCGGATCTGACCCCGGCGCAGGTAGGCCAGGCCCTGACCGCAGGCAGCCGGTTCGGCCGCCCAGCCGGCCGTAAGAACGGTTCCGGCTACGGCACCGCCGACGCGCAGGGAGCGCTGACCGCTGCCGCCCAGATCGAGACCGCAATCCGGCCGGCCAGCCCCGCGCCGCCCGCCACCGCACCGGTCGCTCGGCAGGCCGCCGCGCCGCACCGCCGGGCCGCACTGCTGCGCGACGCCGTCATCGGTGTCTGCGCCGTGCTGCTGTTGCTGCTGCTGACCATCATCGTTGTGATGAAACGGCGCCGCGCCCGGGCACGGGCCAGGCCGGCCTACGGATCACCGCCGACGCGGCCGCTTTCCCCGCGGATCACCGCACATGACCCGGACGCCTACGACGGCGCGGCGTCGTGGAGCGCAGCACAGGCGCGGCAGCGGCCGCAACTGGCGCCCGTTCCCAAACTCGAGGTGGCCAAGCGGTCCAAGCAGGCGGACGGGCCGCCCTGGGAGCCGGCACCCAAACCGGACAGCGTGCCGCCGTGGGGATCGCCGGACTCCATCGCCAACGGCAACGGGCCCGCCCACGGACTGCCGTACCCGGTGGGCGGCCTTAACGGGCGCAGCGACGCGATCTGGCGAGCATCACCCGGGCCCAACCACGGGCCGCCGCTGTACCGCGACCCAGCCTCCGACCCGCTCGCCGGGCCGCCCGCCGCGCCGGGTAGCGGAGTCTTCAGGGTGCCGCCGGCGCTGGCCCCGGGCGGAACGCCGCCCGGGGCGCCGCCGGCGCTCGGCAGCGGCGACGGCGCGTTCAGCCCGCCGCCCACACCGCTATCGCCCGCGCTGGGCCACGGCGACGCGGCTTTCAGCCCACCGCCAGCACCGCCGCCCGCGTCGCCGCTGTCGCCTGCGCTTGGCCACCGCGACGCGCCCTTCGGCCAGCCGCCAACACCGCCGCCAACACCGCCGCCCGCGTCGCCGCCCGCGTCGCCGCGGCCCGCGCCCCCGCCTGAGTCCGGAGGTAACGTGCCGCCGGTGAACGGCCAGCCGGGCGGCGGCGCGCCCGACCCGCGATTGCCGCATCGAACCGGCGACAGCGGCATAGCCGACCGTGACCAGGGCGCCGGGCCGGCCTACGTCTGGAACCCGGGCGCGAAGACGGAAGACTTTCCATCCCTGTCCAGTGGCCGGGCCGGCGACGAGGAGAACGGCCAGCCACGGCCCGCGGCCCCCACCGAATACCCTGGCCCGGCCGCGCCGGGAGCCGCTGCCCAGGCGTTCCCCGTCGTCCCCTCCGCAGGCCGCCACGGGAACCCCGATGATGGGGGCGGCCTTTCCGGTACCGGCGGCGGGCGTGGTTATACCGGTGACGACGCCGCGTTCGAGGACGACGGCGGTGGCTACCCCGATGACGACGGCAGCGGCTACCCAGGGGACGACGAGGACGAGCGTCACCTCTAGGCGGCTCCCGGGCCCAGGTCAGCGGGCGCCGCGGGGTTTCGGCCTGGTCGCGGCGGCGAGCTGCTCCTTCCGCGCCGACGCGTAGACAGGGCTGTATTCCTGCCCGGACAGCTCCCTGACTGCGTGCATCACCTCGTCGGTGATCATCCGGCGCGCCTTGGCGGGCGCACCGGTGGCCCGGTGCCGCTCGAACGTCAGGGGCTTTCCGATACGCACCTCGATCGGGCCGAGGCGCGGGATCGTCCGGCCCGGCGGGAGCACGTGATCTGTTCCGATCATCGCGACCGGTACCACAGGAAGCTCGGACGCCAGGGCGAGCCAGCCGACGCCGGTCCTGCCCCGGTACAGCTTCCCGTCCGGCGACCGGGTTCCTTCCGGGTAGATACCGAAAAGCTCGCCCTTGCGCAGCAGGTCAAGGGCGGCTTCGAGCATCCCGCGGGTAGCCCTGGTGCCCGCGCGGTCCACCTCGAGCTGGTTGGTGCGCCGCAGGTAGATGGCGGTTGCCCGGTCGATCAGCCGCGTGCCGGTGAAGTACTCGGATTTCGCGGCAAAGGTAACCGGCCGGTCCAGCATGAGGGGCAGGAAGAACGAATCAACGATCGACAGGTGGTTGGACGCCAAGATGGCGCCGCCGCGCGCAGGCACGTTCGCCGCACCGGTGATCGAGGGCCGCCACAGCAGGTGCAGGATGGGCCCTGCGACGGCTCTCGAGACGCGATACTGCACCCGTCCTCCTGTCACCGTGGCCGACCGGACAGCAGCTCCGCGCTGCGGCAGCTCAACCATAACCGCGCAGGCCGCGCCCGCGACACGAGCCGTGTGCCGCTGCAGGCACGTCGTGACAGGACGTTCAGCCCTACCGGAGGAGGTGTGTGCCGCAGCACGATTTCGCAGTGCACTACGATCCCGCGGGCTCGGACGTTCTGTCCTGGGACGAATGCCTGCGTCTGCTCTCGAGCGCGCAAGTCGGGCGGATCGTCTATTCCGACCAGGCCCTGCCCGCGGTGCAGCCCGTCGACTTCGTCCTGGACGACGAAGCGGTCGTCGTCCGCACCGGCAACGGGTCGAGGCTGGTACGAGCGGTCGACCGCGCCGTCGTGGCGTTCGAGGCCGACGAATACGATCAAGTGGCAGGCAGCGGATGGTCGGTCACCATCGTTGGGGAATGTTCGGAAATCGAGGACCCGGGCCAGGTGGATCGCCTGTCCGCACTCGTGCCGAGGCGCTGGGCACCCGGCGGTGACCAACGCTTCGTACGCATCAGTCTCGCCGGCGTCACCGGCCGCCGCGTTCACCCACCCGACTGAGGCAGCTCCAGCTCCGTTCACCCGCACTTCCCACCCGAAACGTCATTTTCCCGCCCGGTTCGTCCCGGTATGGGAACCGTTTCGGGTGGGGAAGTCGACTGCTTACCCTTCAGACGTGACTCCTAAGACAGGTACTGGCAGATGTCAGGTGTAAGTGACGCCGAGCCGCCGATGACATCCGAGCCGGCCCTGGTCCTGCTCGACCGGTGGCGCAGGGACCTGGCGGCCTGGGCGATTCCCGACCACATCAGATCGCAGGTCAGTCAGTCGCCGTGGGTGTTGCCCCGGCAGATGTTCGCACGGCGGGCCGAGCGTCAGGTGCGTCAGCCGTTCGGGATCTCGTTTGAACGCGAGCGCACGGCACTCGAACCGCCCGGCGAGGTTCTCGACGTCGGTGCGGGGGCGGGCGCGGCGTGCCTGCCACTCGCGCCGCACGCGACACGTATCACCGCCGTGGATGTCGATCATGAAATGCTCGGGATGCTGACCGCGAGCGCGGCCCGCCTGGGTACCCCCGCCGCCGCGGTGGCTGGCCGCTGGCCGGACGTTGCGGGCGAGGTTGGCGCCGCGGACGTGGTGACCTGCCACCACGTCCTCTACAACGTCGCCGATCTTGAACCGTTCGTGACGATGCTCACGAAGCGGGCGCGGTGGCGGGTCGTGGTCGAGATCACGCGCCACCACCCTCTCGCCGCGCTCAACGAGCTATGGGAGCGCTTCCACGGCCTGCGCCGCCCGGACGGCCCGACCGCGGCGGACGCGGTCGCGATCCTGACCGCCCTCGGCCTCGGTGTCACCGCGGAAGCGTGGACCCGGCCGCCCACGTCGGAGTACGCGAGCTTCGCCGAACTGGCCGAGGTCACCCGCCGCAGGCTGTGTCTACCGCCGGAGCGCGGCGGCGAAGTCGAAGCGGCGCTGCGCGAGTCGGGAGCCGATTCCGGCTATTTGCTCGACATCGGCTCATCCGGACGCGACCTCGTCACGATCTGGTGGCCGGGCGCCGCGAGCGAGAGCCCGGGCGCCGCGAGCGAGAGCCCGGGCGCCGCGAAGCGGCTGAGCCCGGGTGTCACGAGCGCCGGGCTCACGCGTTCACCAGGTCCCGCTTCGCCGCGGCGGCCAGGTGCCTGAGCAAGAAGGCGCCGATGATCTCGAAGGCACCCATGACGGCAAACCAGATTCCGAGCAGCGTGGCGAGCACCGTCAAGGACGTCACCGGGGCGGATGCGACAACGATCCCGGCGATCAGGCTGACGAGCCCGAAAAAGATCCACCAGCCCCGTCCCTGGCGGGAGCCACCGGACAGGCCGGCGATGAGGGAGACCACGCCCTGGACGATCCAGACGATACCGACCATCAGCCCGATGATCGCCAGCGTGAGGTGCAGGTGACGGATCAGGATGACGCCGATCACGATGAACAGCAGGCCGGCGATGCCCAGCCAGACCCGGTGCGGCTCCCTGGCGTCGAAGACCCGGACCAGGTGGAAGATTCCCGAGATGATCATGAGGATGCCGAGCAGGACGGCGATCACGTTGAGCGAGCCACTCGGGCGGAAGCTCACGATCAGCCCGAGTATCAGCGTTACCACGCCGAGGAAAAGTGTCGCTTGCCATGAGGTCGCCACGAGCAGGGCCTCGGGTTGCTGCGTGCCAGGCTCTTCGGGTTGCATTCCCTCACCTTCCCGCGCGGTTGAAAGCGGCGGGTCGCACTCCCGGCCCGTGCCGGTACGCCGATTGTGATCTAGGCCAGTAGCGGCGTCCTCACCCTCACCGGGTGAGACCACGGCCCGCGTGACGGCCCCGTGGGATCATGGCGCGACCCGGTCCCCCAACGGCGGCGGGATCAGGGCCGGACCTGCGGCACTGGGTGACCGTCCTCCAGGTAGACAGCCGCCGGGGCCGCGCACGCGGCTTGCACCCGGCGCCGGATAGGCCCTCTGAGCAGGTCCAGGGCGGTGGGCAGCGGCACGAGCCTGTGCTCGGAGATCTCCTCGGGTTGCGGGACGACGGCGGCGAGGACGGCGTCATCGAGCGCGCCGCAGTCGAAGAGGAACCTTATCCCGCCCGGCCTGCCTGGCCTGGGCCGGCGAAAGTCGATGCAGGCCAGCCGCGCGCTCCGCACGTCGATGCCGCACTCCTCCCGTACCTCGCGCCTGCACGCGTCCCACGGCGTCTCACCGTCGGCTTCCATCACCCCGCCGGGTATGGTCCACCCGGACTTGTAGGTCGGCTTCAGGATGAGGAGCCTGCCAGCGTGGTCGAAGATCAACGCTCCGGCGGACGCGGGGATGGCCGGGAGGGCCGACGTATCGCCGGGCGGAAGACTGCCTGCTGCCACAAGAGCCACGCTACGTCCGGCAGACCCTCCCGCGACGGGGCGAAAACTCAAAACCACTGATCCCGAACGGCTGCGCGGCGCGACCCGGCCCGCGCCCTCATCCCGCCCGGGTGATGCGGCCGTTCGTCAGGCTCCACGCTCACTCGTCCGGTTCGCGTTTGCTGGCCTGCCGCGTGGCGGCGGCGGGCGTGCCCCGGCGGGCCAGGGGAAAGGCGAACCACAGACCGCCGAACATGCCCACGACGAAGACGGTGATGAGGATGGCCGGCAGGCCCCTGGCCACGTAGCTGATCACCAGCAGCACGGCCGAGGAGATGGAAAGGCCCACGGCGGCCAAGCCGCAGATCGCCATCGTGTTGGCGGCTCGGACGAGGTGTTCCTTCTGATTGCGGCGGAACACCAGGCGGTGGTAGGCGACCGGCCCGAGCAGCAGGGCCGTCGATATCGCCGCGAGCAGCAGGCTGCCCACGTAAAGCCCGCGTTGAGCATGACTCAGCTGCACGAATCTGGTGGTGAAGGGGAGCGAGAGCAGGAAGCCGAAGAGCACCTGGACGCCGAGGCCGGCGACCCTGAGCTCCTGCAGCAGTTCGGCCAGGTTGCGGTCGTCACGCTCGGCTTTGCTCTCCGCGGGGCGGCCGCTCGCCGGACTCGCTGGCGCCGCCGCCCGCACGTCGCCATCGTGGGTCATGGCCAGTGGCTACCCGGGCGCGTGCAGGCAAAACGAGCCGGGGCGGGCGGCAAGCCCGCCCGCCTGACGGCGGGCACACTCGCTGGTGCGCGCGCGGAGACCGGGACCCGCGGTAGACCCGTGATTCAGCAGCCGGCCAGGGTGCCTGACCGCGGGCTCGTCATCGCTCGGTCGCGCCGGTCGTGTGCGCCTCGGCCGGCGGTGGTGTGCCGGACCGGCTGTCCCTCGCGGTTTCGACGCTGCGGCGCAGCGCCTCCATCAGGTCGACCACGTTGGATTCCGGTGGCGGCGCGGTCTCGGCGACGATCTGCTCACCCTGGCGCTTGCACTCGATGAGGTCCTCGACCCGCTCCCGGTAGGTGTCACGGTACTTCTCCGGCTGCCACGCGGTCCCCATCGACTCGATCAGCTGCTTCGCGACCGCGAGTTCGCGGCCGCCGGCGGCGTGGTCATCCGGCAGGCTGTCGATCACGCTCCGCGGGTCGCGGATCTCGTCGGCGAAGAACATCGTCTCGAGCACCAGCACATCCTCGTCCGCCCGGATCGAGACCAGGTACTGCTTGCCGCGCATCACGAAGCTGGCGATGCCCGCCTTGTTCGTCGCCGCCATCGCGGCCCGAAGCAGCGTGTAGGCGTGTTCTGCGCCCTCACCCACCGGGGCGAGGTAGTAGGTCTTCTGGAAGTAGATCGGGTTGATCTCGTCGAGATCGACGAAGTCGGTGATGTCGATGGTGCGGGACTTACCTGGCTCGGCCGCCTCGAGCTCCTCGTCGGTGACGAGCACGAAGTTGCCCTTGTCCAGCTCGTAGCCCTTGACGATCTTGTTGTAGTCCACTTCGAGGCCGGTCCGTTCGTTGATCCGCTTGTAGCGGATCCGGTCCGGCGTGCCCTCCTCGAACTGGTTGAAGTGCACGGTCTTGTCCTCGGTCGCCGAAAACAGGCCGACCGGGACGTTGACCAGCCCGAAGGCCAGGGCCCCCGTCCAGATCGCGCGCGCCATCCCACACCTCCCGCGGCCGCGGGAACATCCCGCAGCCGGCAATCGACGCTACCCGCCCGGCGGCCGTTGATACAGCGCGGCCAGGCCAGGCCGGGGCGCACGCAGGACTCAAAACCGGCGCTTGGCGGAGCGCGGGCCTCCACCGCGGCGATCAGGGAGGATGATGTGACGTCAGGCATTCGGCGGACGCAGGCAAGGAACGTGCGCGCATGAAAATACCCAAACCGAGCGAGGCTGACAAACAGTTCTTCCGCTCCCTGATTCCCGACGGCCCCGAGGTCGAGATCAAGCCGATGTTCGGCAACCTCGGCGCGTTCGTGCACGGCAACATGTTCGCCGGGCTGTTTGGGCCGGCCGTTGGTGTCCGGCTCGGCGATACCGCCAGGCGCGAGCTCGAAGCGGTTGACGGGTCCGGGCCGTTCGGGCCAGCGGAGCGCCCGATGGGCGGATACACCAGCCTGCCCGCGAGCTGGCGCACCGCGCCCGACCTCGCCGGCGGCTGGATCGAAAAGGCGCTGTCCCACGTCAGCTCGCTGCCGCCCAAGGCCAAGAAGGCGAAACCGGCCAAGAAGTAGGCCAGCCGCGCCCGCAGGCCGGGATCGCGGGTGGCCGGTGGCCCGGCTCAGCCGTTCGGCAGCGCGCGTGGGCGGGCCCGGTGCCCGCTGCCGCGCGCGTCATCACGCAGCCATGAGCAGTTCACGGTAAGAGTCGTGACGCGGTCACTGGATTGCCGGCTCCGCTCGACGCATGCTCAAGCGACGCTAGGCCAGACGGCCCGGCCCGAGACGGCGCGGAGGCAGCCATGACCCGGTTGAACGTGCACGACGCACGATGCGAGGCGCTGTTCGCGTCGAAGCTGCAGCGATCGGACGCCCCGACCGCCGAGACGGTGGCGGCGGTCATCAGCCATACGGTGCGCCAGCTCGGCATCGATGGCTGCGCCAGCCGGATGGCGCAGGAGTTCGGCGACCACCCCGAGGCGGCGGCCGACCGGATGCGGTGGGTCCGCCGGCTGGCGGGCGAGGTGTTCGCCTCCCCCGGCCCGGCGCAGGCCAGGCGCGGGGAGCGGCCGTCCGCCCGCGCCGTCCCGCGCGCCGCCCGGCCGGCCGCCGCCAGCCGCGTCAGGTGCGCCGCCTGACCGCGGCGGTCACCGGGCGAGGCCGGGTTGCGGCTTGCCGGGCGCGGCGGCCCGGGTGAACTCGCGAGCAGGTCGCTGGTGAAGGGCGCGCCGGCGATGGCGGTCAGGCCGCCTGCCCAGCCGGCGATGAAGTAGTCCCAGCCGTCGGCGGTGGGTGCGCCGCGTGCTGCGGCGTGGTCATGCCCAAGAAACGGGGCATGACCACGCGGGCAGTGCCGGGGCATCCGCGGGCGGGCCCGCCGGGGCCACTCGGCCTGACACTGCCGCGCGGGCCAAGACCACACCCGCTGTCGATTTGCGCGTCACCGTTCGTCGTTTCATCGACAGGCCGGAACCGCCGGCCGCAACCGCTCAAAGGAGAGGTTGTCATGGCTCATCCCGTGGTTCACGCCGAGATACGCTCGTCGGACCCCGACGCGACACGCGCCTTCTTTTCCGACTTGTTCGGCTGGAGGTACTCCGACGGCGCCTTCCCCGGCTACACCTTTGTTGACACCGGAGCGGAGGGAACACTCCCGACCGCGATCGGACCCCTGCAAGGTGACCCGGACGCGGTCCTGTTCTTCGTCGGCGTCGAGGACGTCGCGGCGACGCTCGCGCGCGCCGAGGAGCTTGGCGGGAAGATAATCCAGCCGGCCCAGAATGTGCCCGGTGTGACGTTCGGCGTGTTCGCGGACGCGCAGGGCCACAAGGTCGGCGTGGCCGCCAACTGACCAGTTCGCGTCACACCGGAGTTCCCGCGCGGACGGACCGGATGAAGGTCCAAACGTGACCTGACATTGTGGACGTATGAAGGTGGTTGCCCACAGTGTGCGGATCGCGGCGGGCGACGTGATGCTGGACGGCGACCTCACGGTGCCCCAGCCGGCTGGCGGCGTGGTGGCGTTCGCGCACGGCAGCGGCAGCAGCCGGCACAGCCCCCGCAACCGTTACGTCGCCGCGGAACTGCAGACCGCCGGCCTGGCCACGTTGCTTGCGGACCTGCTCACGCCGGCGGAGGAGCAGGCCGACGCGCGGACCGCCCGGCTCCGGTTCGACATCGGCCTGCTCGCGCGCCGGGTGAGCGCTCTGACCGGCTGGCTGGCCGAGCATCCAGCCACCGCCGGGCTGCCTGCCGGGCTCTTCGGCGCGAGCACCGGTGCAGCGGCGGCGCTGGTGGCCGCCGCGGGCCGGCCGGGCCCGGTGGCCGCGGTCGTTTCCCGCGGCGGCCGCCCCGACCTCGCCGGTGCGTACCTGCGCTCGGTGCGCCAGCCCACGCTGCTTATCGTCGGAGCACTCGACACCGTGGTGATCGGGCTCAATCGCACGGCGATACGGGAAATTGGCGGCGAGGCGCGGCTGGAGATCGTGCCGGGCGCTTCGCACCTGTTCGAGGAACCTGGCACGCTGGAGCGGGTCGCCCACCTGGCCAGGTCCTGGTTCACCCGGCACTTGACGCCGGAGCCCCGGCAGGACCGCTGCTCCGGAGGGACCGCACCGAACAGCTGACGCCGGATAGCGGCGCGACCGGCCGTGCCACGGTGCGACGGCCCGCCGTAGGCTCTGCATCATGCGCGCGATCACCTGGGTCAAACCACGCGGGGCCGAGTTCGCTGAGGTCAGCCTGGGCGACACCTACCTTCGGGCGGCTGGCGTGGCGGTCGGCGCCGACCCGCTGTCCTACCGGCTCGACTACGAACTTGACTGCGTGGAGGGCTTCGTCACCCGCAGGCTCGCCGTCCGGGCTCAGGGCGCGGAGTGGAGCCGCAGTCTGGTGCTTTCGCGCGACCCGCAGGGTTTGTGGGGCATCGAAACAAGCGTCGAAGGAGAGGTGGACCTGCCGGAGCCTGGTGGTGATCCAGCGGCGG
>DATFVJ010000225.1:0-3157 GCA_035260365.1 Streptosporangiaceae bacterium | reverse complement strand
CTGAACACCGCGCCGCGCCAGCGGGCGCCACGCCCGCCTCCCCAAGATGGGATCGGCGTTAATTGGGCGGTGACGCGCGCGGCAGCCGTTCGGGATAAATGACGCGCACATGATCATTGTCGATCGCCGCGGGTACCCGCGGCCGGCCGGGCCATTTGGCTCGCGTGGGGCGCAATCGGCGCTGCGGCGGCTTGCCCGGCGGGGCGGCGCGATGTGACAAGATCGTGCCATGTCGTTCACCGACCGCCTGCTGCTGTGGCTGCACATCGGGTTCGCGGTCTTCACCCTCGGCCCGGTGGCGGCCGCGATTATGGCGACGCCGCGTTACATCAGGAAACGGGATCTTGGCGTGCTGCGGTATCTGTACCGCACGACCCGGATCTTCGGTTTACTGACCATCGGCGTATTCCTTTTCGGCCTGCTGCTCGGCCGCCACGACTTCAACCAGGCGTGGTTCACCGCCGCGATGACGCTGTTCATTGTGGCCGCCGTTCTGCTCGTGCTCGTGGTGTTCGACCAGCGCCGGGCGGTCACGGCGATCGACAAAGCGCTGGCGGTCGATGCGGCGCGGGCCGGGACGGCGGTGCCCGCGAACGTGGCCGGGGCCACCCGCGACGGCGAGCCCGCCGGGCGAGGCTCCGCCGCCGCGACCGGCGGCGCCGCGACCGCGGCCGCTACGTCCGGCCGGGCGGAGGTCACCGCGCGAGCCGACGATCCGGCCGCGCCGGCCGAGTGGGTCGCGGGCGAGCCTGCCGGGCCGGAACGCGCGGGGGCAGGGCCGAGCGGAACACGGCAGGCCGGAGCCGGGCAGACCGGAGCCGGGCAGACCGGAGCGGAGCGGGCTGGAGCGGAGGGGGCTGGAGTCGCGGGCGGCGAGCGCGGCACTGGTGACGGCGGGCGGGCCGGTGAGCCCACCACCGGTGGCGATGCACCGCGGCGAGCGGCGGCCCGCGCGGGTAGCGCCACGGCGGCTGCGCACCTCGCGCCGGTGGAGCGAGGCCGGATCGTCATGCTGGGCGGCGTGATCACCGCGATCTGGCTGGTGATCCTCGTGCTGATGGTCTGGCACGCCTAGTTGAGGTGCGCTGGGCGTTGGCGTCGAGCAGTCGCCCAAGATGTCAGCCCAGGCGGCGGCGCGTGGCTTCCTGGTGCTTCCTGATATGGCAGGGCCGCGAGTGCCGCAGCCTGGGTCCACACATACCAGACGCCGCGCCCCTGGCGCCGTCACCCCGGCCCCACCCTTCCTGGATGGGCTCACTCATCATGGACTCGGTCAGGCGGCGCCATCGAGTGCGGCGCGGAGGTCGCCCACGAGGTCGTCCGGGGATTCCAGGCCGACCGAAAGGCGAATCAACTCCGCCGGCGGCGCCACCGGCGAGCCGGCCGCGGATGCGTGCGTCATCCTGAGCGGATGGGTGATGAGCGACTCGACGGCTCCCAGGGACTCCGCGAGCGTGAAGAGCCGTGTGCTGCTGCAGACCTTGAGCGCGGCAGCCTCACCGCCCCGCACTGTGAAAGAAACTACCCCGCCGAACCCGCTCATTTGTTTCAGCGCCACATCGTGACCGGGATGAGCCGACAGACCCGGATAGAATACTCGATCTACGGCTGGATGGTCCTGCAGGAAAGCTGAGATCGTAGCTGCGCTTTCGCATTGGCGGTCCATGCGCACGGCGAGTGTTCTTATCCCGCGCAGTGTGAGCCAGGCATCGAACGGCGACGGAATGGCTCCCATGGAGTTCTGGTGAAGCTTGATCGACGCGGCGAGCGACTGATCTCTGACGACCAGCGCACCCCCCACCACATCGCTGTGACCACCAAGGTACTTCGTAGTCGAATGCACCACCGCGTCCGCGCCGAGTTCAAGAGGGCGCTGCAGGTAGGGCGAGGAAAAGGTGTTGTCAACCGCGAGGAGGGCACCTGAGTCGCGGGCAATCGCCGCCAGCAGCCGTATGTCCGCGATGTTCAGCAGAGGATTCGTCGGAGTTTCGCACCATATCAGGCTTGTCTTCCCCGGTACTACCGCCCGGCCGACTGCATCCGCGTCCGAGATAGCCACCGGCGTGTAAGAGATCCCCCATCTCGCGAGGATCTTGTCAAGCAGCCGGAAGGTTCCGCCATAGACGTCGTCAGGGATGATGATATTATCCCCCGGCTTACAGATGACGCGAATGAGGGTATCCTCGGCGGCCATGCCGGATGCGAATGCAAACGCTGCGCTGCCCTTCTCAAGCGCGGCCATACAGGTTTCCAGGGAAGCTCGTGTCGGATTTCCTGACCTGCTGTAAACATATCCGAGGCGAGGATGGGCCACCGAATCTTGCGCGTACGTTGAAACGGCATAGATCGGCGGGATGATGGCGCCCGTCGTCGGGTCCGGTTCTTTGCCTGAATGAACGGCAACGGTCTCGAAGCCCGCGCGGCTCAGGAGGCCGCTGTCCGCGCCGAGCGCTCGCCGCGCACCGGTACCGGAGTCGGCGGATTGTTCTCGGTCGATCATGTGACGTCATGATACCCGCCCGCATGCCGGTGACCCCGGTCATACCGTGGCGCGGCCGACGAAGCTCTCAGTGCCGCTCAGTGCCGCTCAGTGCCGCTCAGTGCTGCTCAGTGCCGCTCAGTGCTCACGAGGTGACGCTGGCGAGGAACCCGAGCACATCCTGCCGGGTCAGCATGCCCACCGGTTTTCCGTCCACCAGGATGACCGCGGCTCCGGCCTTCTCCAGTGCCTCGACCGCCAGGCTGACCGGTTCGCCCGAACCGACCATCGGCAGGGGCGCGGACATGTGCTCGGACACCGGGTCACCTGGTCGCGCCCGGCCCGCGAGCAGGGCGTTGAGTAGGTCCCGCTCGACGATCGAGCCCACAACCTCGGCGGCCATGACCGGCGGCTCGGCCTTCATGACGGGTAGCTGCGAGACGTCGTATTCCCGGAGGATCTCGATGGCGGTGCCGACGGTGTCGTCGGGATGGGCGTGCACGAACTCGGGGAGCCCCGGGCCCTTTCTCGCGAGCACGTCGACGACGCGCGGCTCGGCGGTCGTGGCGTCGAGGAATCCGTAGTCGGTCATCCAGTCGTCACTGAAGATCTTGGACAGGTAGCCGCGGCCACCATCGGGCAGCACCGTCACGATCACGGCGGCTGGACCTGCCGCGG
>DATFVJ010000224.1:0-2364 GCA_035260365.1 Streptosporangiaceae bacterium | reverse complement strand
CCGCCGCTGGCGGCCGCGGGCGGCCGCGGGCCGGAACCGGGCGCCCGCGCCTGGCCGGCTACGGACTGGGCCGCCGGCCGCCGGCCCAGCATGTCGAGCCAGCGCAGTGGCGCCGTCCGCTCGATCACCTTCGTGAAGCTCACGACCTCGCTCGCCGCGGTGAGGCCGGTGATCGCGGCGAGTGCCGCCAGCCTCGCGCCGCGCGGCAGGCTCGCCGCGGCCGCGGCGCCAAGCACCGCGCCGAGCGCGTTGGCACCGGCGTCGCCGAGCATGGCCCGCTCGCCGAGATCCTCGCCGAGGAGGCCCGCGGCGCTGCCGGCCACCGCGGCCGCGGTGCCACCCGCGGCCGCGGTGCCGCCCACCGGCACCCGGAGCAGCGCGACGGCGGCCAGCGCCACCTTGATGGCACGGCCGGGTCGCAGGTCGAACAGGTTCAGCAGGTTGGCGCCGCCCGCGATCAGGCCCGAGTTGATCGCCACGTCGGCCGGCGAGCCGCCCAGGATCGCGGCGGCAGCGGCGCCGGTCGCGCCGATTCCGCCGATCTTCATGGCGCCGGTGGTGAGCCGGCCTTCGCGCAGCGCACCAAGATGGCCGCGGAAGCCGCGCCGGTCGCCCGACCCGGCGAGGTCGTCGTATCCACCGAACGCCGCGGCGCCCACGCCGGCGAGCACGGCCGCCGCGCGTGCGCGGGCCGGCACACCGGGCGCGATGCTGACCGCGGCGACCACGCCCGCGGTGACCGCGGGTCCCTCGAGCAGCGTGACGGGCTCGCCGCGGTGGTTGGTCCTCGTCCACGTCTTCTCGCCGCCCGGCGGGCGGGCCGTCAGCACCGCGTAGGCGGCGCGGGCGGCCGCGGCCCCGGCGATCGCGGTGAGCAGGGCTGTCCGGCCGCGCGAGCCGAGCGGGCCTGGTGACCCGGGCAGTCCGCGGCCGGCCCGGCCGTGCCGGGCGCTCATCGCGACGCCACCGCCTTGCCGCCCTTGGCCGGTGTGGGCGACGCGGCGCCCGTCGCGGTGGCCGTCGGCATCGGGCTCGGCGCGATCTGGGTGGCGCCCGGCCCGGTGCCGTAACTGCCCGGCGTGTGCGCGGTCATCTGCTTGGCGAGCACCTGCGCGGTGACGATCTGCCCGAGCGCCAGGTCGGCGTCGTCGACGCTGGACACCTGGTTCGCGTTGTCGCTGGCCCGCAGCGCCGCGATGGCGCCGCCCGGCTGGGTCGAACTCTGCGGCCCGGCCATGACCGCCGCGAGGCTGGCCGAGCTCACCGCGGCGGCGATGTCGGTCAGCGACTGGTTCGTCATGGCCGCGTTCGGGCCGGTGAGCGGATCTGCTGGCGTTATCACGACCGCGAGTGTGGCACGGGCGGCCGGCTGCCCGCTGGTGGTCAGGAATCCTGGCTGGGCGAAGCCGGACAGGATTGCCTGGCTGCCCGGGTCGAGGACGCCGGGATCGGTCTTGGTGACGATCGCGCTCGCGAGGACCTGCGCGGCCCGCTGCTGTGCGGTGCTGCCCGTCAGCGTCAAGCTGGCGGGTTTGATGCCCTGCGAGATCCCGTCCATCGTGGTGGCGGTGTTCGCGCTGCTGTCGAAGAACACCGACTGCAGCTGGACCTGCCCGCTGATCGTTGCGCCGGCCTCGTGCAGCGCGGCGACGATACCGTTCTCGACCGCGCTCGAGGCGCCCGGCGCGTTGATCACCACGGCGCGCTGCCCGTCGAGCCGGTGGGCGAGCAGTTGCGGCGCGGCGTCCTGCGCGAACGTGCCCGCCGCGTTGATCTCCTGCTGCAGCACGGCGTTCTGCGCCCGCTCGTTGGCCAGCTCGGCGTTCAGGGACGCGTTGCCCTTCTGCAGGGCCTTGGTGACCGGGCCGTTGAGCGCGGCGGTGCCGATCACGATGCCGACCGCGAGGGCGAGAAAGATCGCGACGATGGAAACCAGGTGATAACGGAAATCGATCACTAGAACAGTCCGGTCAGCCAGTAGAGGAATGCGTCCCACTCCGCGCGAAAGTACTCGAAGAAAGCGTGCGCGGCGAACGACGTGTTCGCGGCCGCGAGCAGGGTGACGAACGCGGCGAGCACCATGACGAGCAGCCACCAGCCGGAGATGCGGCTCTTGTACAGCCGGCTCACGCCCTTGGGCTCGACGAGCTTGCTGCCGACCCGCAGCCGGGTCAGCCAGGTGCTCGATCCACCGGAACGGCCCTTGTCGAGGAACTCGGTGAGGGTGTAGTGGGTGCCGACCGCGACGATCAGGCTGGCGCCCAGATCGTCGGCGAGCAGCAGCGCGACGTCTTCGCTGGTGCCCGCGGCGGGGAAGACGACCGAGGCCAGGCCCATGTCCTGGACCCGCCGCAGACCGGGCGC
>DATFVJ010000223.1:0-7156 GCA_035260365.1 Streptosporangiaceae bacterium | reverse complement strand
GAGCGCCAGCACGGCAGCGACATGGAGGTCGGCTCGTACGCGCACCGCCCGATCATCGTCGAGCCCGACGAGATCCCCGCCATCGAGGAGGCGGTCCTTTCGCCCACCGAGATGCCGTTCACCGCCGACGACTTCGACCCGCAGCTCGAGCAGGCGCTCGAACTGATGCCGGACGTGCTCGGCGACGAGAGCGCCGGGATCAGGTACGCCATCAACGGGCTGATCTCGCTGACACCGGACGGGCATCCGGTGCTCGGCGAGACGCCCGAGGTCGCGGGCCTGTGGCCGGTCGCGGCGAGCTGGATCAAGGAAGGGCCGGGCATCGGGCGAGCCGTCGCGGAGTGGATGAGCGGCCGCGCGCCAGAGATCGACGTCCACGAGGCCGACATCGCGCGGTTCCACAGCCACCAGCGCACCGCCAGGCTGGTCCGCGCGCGGGCCCGCGAGAGCTACAACAAGATGTACGGCATCGTCCACCCGGCCGAGCAGTGGGAGTCGGCGCGGCCCATCAGGACCAGCCCGGTGTACGACCGCGAGCGTGACCTCGGCGCGGTGTTCTTCGAGACCGCGGGTTGGGAGCGCCCGCACTGGTACGCCTCGAACGAAGGACTGCTCGAACGGTACGCCGGCCGGCTGATCCCCCGCGAGGCGGAATGGGAGGCGCGCTGGTGGTCACCGATCATCAACGCGGAGCACCTCGCCATGCGGGACGCGGGCGGCCTTGTCGACCTGTCCGCCTTCGCCGTGTTCGACATCACCGGCCCCGGCGCACTCGACGCGGTACAGTCGGCCGCCGTTGCCCAGATGGACGTGCGGATCGGGCGGGTGGTGTACACCTCGCTCCTTGACGAGCGCGGCGGTTTCAAGGCCGACCTCACCATCATGCGGCTCGGCGCGCAGCGGTTCCGCGTCGTGACCGGCGGCGCCACCGGCGTGATGGACCGGAAATGGTTCGCCGGCCATCTGCCGCCCGGCGGCACGGCGGTGCTCACCGACCTGACCTCGGCCTGGGCCACGCTCGGGCTGTGGGGGCCGCAGGCCCGGACGGTGCTGCGGTCGGTGACGTCCGACGACGTGTCCCACACCGGTTTCCCCTTCGCCACGTGCCGCGAGATCGAGATCGGCGACGTGACCGTGCTCGCGTCCCGCATCTCCTACGTCGGCGAGCTCGGCTGGGAACTGCACGTGCCGATGGAACAGGGCGCCCGCGTGTGGGACACGATCACCGGCGCGGGCGAGGGGCACGGCCTGGTGCCCGTCGGCATCGGCGTGTACGGCACCACGGGCAGGCTGGAGAAGGGGTACCGCGCGTTCGGCAACGAGCTTGACGGCGACTACAACCTGGTCGAGGCGGGGATGGCGCGCCCGTCGGTGAAGGAGCAGGCCTTTACGGGCAAGGCCGCCTACCTCGCGCAGCGGGACGTGCCGCCCGGCGCGGTGCTCTCCACCCTGACCGTGGACGACCACCGCTCGGCGAGCGGCCAGCTTCGCTACATGCTCGGCGGCGAGCCCATCCTCACCCCCGGCGGCGGCCCGCTCGTGGACGCCAAGGGGCGGCGGTCCTACGTCACGAGCGCGGGCTGCGGGCCCTCGGTCGGCAAGCATCTGCTGATGGCGTACCTGCCGGCCGGGCAGGCGCGCGAGGGTAACCGCCTGGCCGTCGAGTACCTGGGCGAGCGCTACCCGGTCACGGTCGCCGTGGCCGGTGCCACACCGCTGTTCGACCCGGCGGGCAGCCGGGTCAGAAGCTGACCGGCATGGAGATTCTGGTCTGCGTCAAGCGCGTTCCCATGGTCGGCGGGAAGATCGTCGTCACGCCCGACGGCCAGGCGGTGGACACGCGGCAGTCGGGGTTCACGATAAGCCCGCACGAGGAATGCGCGGTCGAGGAAGCGGTACGGCTCGCAGAACGCCACGGCGGCAGCGTCAGCGTGCTGACGCTCGGCCCGCCCGCCGCCGCGGAGCAACTGCGCGGAGCGCTTGCCCTCGGCGCCGGTCACGCGATCCTGCTCGAGACGGACGGCCGCGAGTGGGGCCCGATCGCCACCGCCGGGGCGATCGCCGACGTCATTCGCGGGCGCGCCGAGGCCGGGCCGGGCCGCTACGACCTGATCCTGTTCGGCAACGAGGCGGCCGACACCTGCGACTACCAGGTCGGGGTCCGGGTGGCCCACGCACTCGGCCTGCCCTGCGTCACCGGCATCAAGAACATCGAGATGGGCGAAGGCGCCGCGCGGGTCCGGCGCGAGTACCGGGGGACCGGTGAGGTCTTCGAGGTCAGGCTGCCCGCGGTCATCGCCGTCAAGGAGGGCATCAATCTGCCGAGGTACCCGTCGTTCCCCGGCCGGGTCCGGGCCAAGAAGGCGGTTATCGAACAGGCGCGGCCGCAATGGCACGGCGAGGGCCTGCGGATGCAAAGGCTCCGGGTGCCCGCGCAGGACCACACGCGCGCGGAGATCCTCGGCCGGGGGGCGGCGGCCGTGCCCGCGCTCGTCCGCCTGCTCGAGGAGCTTGGGGTCCTGTCGTGACCGTGCTGTGCCTGGTCGAGCACGAGTCCGGCGACGTCATCGACGCCTCCGCGGCCGCCCTGACGTTCGCGCGGAAGATAGCTCATGCGGGGGGTCCCGTGGGGTGGAGCCCCCCGGGGCGGCATGCGCCGCAGGCCGGCCCCGCGGGCGCGGGCTCACCCGGGGGCGAGCCCGCCGCGGGCCTGGCCGCCGTGGCGGTCGGCGCGGCCGGCACCCTGCCCCGCGATCAGATGGCCGCGTTCGGCGCCGGTGACGTCTACGCGGTCGAGTCGGACCGGCTGACGTCCTACGCACCGCTCGCGTGGGCGCGCGCCCTCGCCGCGGTGGCCGAGACGTCCAGCGCCGCCGTGGTGGTCGCCGCCGGCACCGACCGCGGCAACGAGGTCATGGCCCACCTCGGCGCGCTGACCGGCCAGCCCATGGTGGCGGGCTGCGTCTCGGCGGCCCGCACCCCGGGCGACGCCGCGACGCTGCAGATCGTCCGCCAGCGCTGGGCCGGCAGCCTGGTCGAGGACGCGGTGCTCGACGCCTCGCCCGCCCTGCTCACCGTCGCCTACGACGCCGTGCCCGCGGTCACCGCCGCGGTACCCGGCGCGGCCCGCGTCCACGTGCATACGCCCGCGATCAGCGACGACGATCTCGAAGTCCACGTCATCGAGTCGGCCCCGCCCGGCTCGGGAGCATCGCTCGCCACCGCCCGCGTCGTGGTCGGCGGCGGGCGCGGCGTCGGCGGGCCCGACGGCTTCGGCGCCCTCGAGGAGCTTGCGCGCCTGCTCGGCGGCGCTGTCGGGGTGTCGCGCGTCGTCACCAGCCAGGGCTGGCGGCCGCACACGCAGCAGGTCGGTCAGACGGGCACCCGCATCGCACCCGAGCTGTACCTGGCCTGCGGGATCAGCGGCGCGATCCAGCACATGGCGGGGTGCCTCGGCGCCAAGCACATCGTCGTCATCAACACCGACGCCGACGCGCCCATCATCGGGCACGCCGACTACGCGGTGATCGGTGACCTGAAAGAGGTCGTCCCGGCCCTGGTGGCGGCCATCCGCGCCAGGAACGGTTCGCGCTGACGGGCTGAATGACGCGATGATCCCGATGACTTCGACGGCGCCTGCGGCGCCCGCGACCCCCCCGGTCCGGCGCCGTGCTCTCGTCACCGGCGGGTCGCGGGGCATCGGGGCCGCGGTCGCGGCGGCGCTCGCCGCGGCGGATCATGCGGTGGCCGTGCACTGCCGTGCCGACACGGCCGCGGCGGAGGCGGTCGTGGCCGCGCTGCCGGGTACCGGGCATGCCGTCGTGCGCGGAGACATCGCCGATCCGGAGCAGGCGCAGGCGCTGGTCGGTGCGGCCGTCACCGCGCTCGGCGGCGTCGACGTCCTGGTCAACAACGCCGGGGTGTATTTCGAGCAGCCGATCACGACCACGTCCTACGTCGGCTGGCAGGACGCCTGGCGGCGCATCATCGGCATCAACCTGTTCGGGGCGGCCAACGTCACCTGGTGCGTGACCGATCATCTGCTGCGGCGGCCGGAAGGGCCGGCCGGCGCACGGATCATCACGGTCGGCAGCCGGGGCGCCTACCGCGGCGAACCTGACGCGCCCGCCTACGGCGCAAGCAAGGCGGCGGTGCACTCGCTGACGCAGTCGCTCGCGGTCGCGCTCGCCCCGCACGGGATCGTGGCCGCGGCGGTCGCACCGGGCTTCGTCCGCACCGACATGACCGAGGCGCTGCTTTCGGGCTCAGCGGGCGACGCCATCAGGGCGCAGAGCCCGTTCGGCCGGGTCGCGGAGGCCGACGAGATCGCCGCGGCGGTCGCGTGGCTCGCCGCACCGGGCGCGCGGTGGGCGAGCGGCGCGGTCCTCGACCTCAACGGCGCCTCCCACCTGCGCTGACCCTGCGCTCCCGCGGCCAGGGTCACACGCTCGACGCGGTTTCGAGGTTCTCGCGCACCGTCTGGGTCATCGGATGATTGGGGCCGAGGACGCGTTCACAGTCCGTGAGGGTCCGCTGGAAGACCGCGATGGCATCGGCCATCCGCCCGGCCGTGTGGTAGGCGTGGGCCAGGTTGCCGCGCGAGGTCAGGGTATCGGTGTGGGCCGGTCCCAGGATCCGCTCACAGGCGGCGAGGGTGCGTTCGTACAGGGGAACCGCGTCCGCGATGCGGCCTGCGGAATGGTAGGCGGAGGCGAGGTTGCCCTGCGCGGTGAGCGTGTCGGGGTGATCGGGGCCCTGGATCCGCTCCCGGTCGGTGAGGGTCTGCTCGTACAGCGGGATCGCGTCCTTCATCCGCCGTGCCGAGTGGTAGGCGGCGGCGAGGTTCCCGCGCGCGGTCAGGGTGTCGGGGTGGTCGGGGCCCTGGACCCGTTCCCGGTCGGTCAGCGTGCGCTTGTACAGGGGGATCGCGTGCTTCATCCGGCCGGCCAGCCGGTAGGCGTACGCCAGGTTGCCGCGTGCGGTGAGGGTGTCGGGGTGGTCGGGGCCCTGGATCCGCTCCCGGTCCGCGAGCGCACGCTCGAAGATCGGGATCGCCTCCTTCATCTGCCCGGCCTGCCGGTAGGCGTGCGCGAGGCTCTCGCGTGCGGCGAGGGTGTCGGGGTGATCGGAGCCCAGGAGCCGCTCGAGGTCCGCGAGGCTGCGCGCGTGCACGCTGATCGCGTCCGCCGGGCGCCCGGCGGACTCGTACGCGGCCGCGAGGCTGGCGCGTGAGCGGGTGGTGTCGGCGTGGCTGGGGCCCTGGACCTGCTCATGGTCGGTGAGGGCGCGCTCGAAGAGCGGTATCGCCTCGGCGAGCCTGCCGGCGTTCTCGTACGCGGTCGCCAGATGGTCGAGGGCGCGGAGGGTGTTGGCGTGGCGGGGGCCGAGGACCCGGTTGCTCGTGTCGATCAGCGCCTGCCAGTAGGCGATGGCGGGGCCGGTGAGCCCGGCCACGTCCAGGCTCTGGCCGGCCTGGAACAGCACGGGGTGGGCCCCCTGTGCCCACAGCAACGGGCCGGTGGACTCCCGGAGGCTGGTGGTGCAGTCGCGCAGCGCCTGGGCGAGCAGCGGCTGGAGTTCACGCTGCGGCCACGCCTGCACCAGCGCGTAGGCGGCGGCCCGGCCGGCCTGATCGAGCACCCTGGGGGACAGATACTGAATGGTCGCCGCCTGTACGAGTGCGTGCGCCCGGACCGTGCGCTCGACGCTGGTGGGATCGATGGTCACCACGCCGAGCCGGGCGAGGTTGTAGAGCGCGGCGCGGACCTGAGTCTCGTCGGTGGGTGTCCCGGTGGCGCCGCGGCCGGCGATGTAGCCGCACGCGGCCTGGCTGACCAGCACCGGAGCCGGGACTCCGTTGGGGTCGAGCAGCGCGGCGAGGGCCAGGGCCGGCCACGCCATGCCCACCGGGGCAAGCTGATCGGCGCAGTCCGTCGCCAGCGACCAGGTGGCCGCGACGGTCAGGCCGTAGCCGCTCACTGCCGGGCCGGACAGGCGCTGCTTCCGGTCCGCGAACCGGATCCGGTACTCGCGGCAGTCGAGCCTGCGTTCGGCCATCGTCGCGGCCGCCTGCGCGAGCGCGAGCGGCAGGTAGCCGAGATCCTCGGCGACGTCAAGGGCCCCGATCCGCTGATCCGGGTCCTCGCTGAGCCGCGCGGTCAGGTAGTTGAGCGCCTCGCGGCGGGTGAAGACGCCGACGTGGGCGATCCGCGCGTTCTGCCCGCGCAGCGCGTTCTCGTCGCGCCTGCTGGTGACCAGGACGCGCCCCGCGTCCCCCTGCGGCCACAGATCCTCCATGTGGACCGGGTCGCCCAGGTCGTCGAGCACGAGCAGCCATGGCCGGCTGGTGTCGGCCAGCCAGGTGACGAACTGCGCCGCGGCTGCCTCGGAATCCTCGGCGGGCTCGGCGGCACCGACGGCCGCGAGTGCCTCGGCGTAGCCGGTGATGACCGCTTCCCTGCTGGTGGCGGAGATCCAGATCACCAGGTCTACCGCGCGCGCTTCCCACAGGGTGTGCGCGAAGCCCGCGGCGATCTGTGTCTTGCCCCTGCCGCCGCCGGTCCCGCCGGTCCCGCTAAGATCGGCCACCTCCGGCGCGGCGTCGCACAGCACCACGGTTTCGCCCTGGTGCAGGGTGCTCGTGAGAACGGGTCCCGTTTCTGTTCTCGGGCTGTAGCAATCCGCCAGCGGCGGCACCACTCCCGACCGGATCGGCCAGGTCAGCCGCTGCGCTTGCACGTTGCCAACCCTCCGTCTGATGACCCGTGCGTTCGTTGTCCTGCGGTCACCAAATGTACGTGCCGCGCACACCCGGGCCCTCCTCGATGGTCTGGTCCCAAGCGACAGCCATCACCCTACGGCGGCCAGCGGAAGGATGGGCGCGATCTCCGCGATCACCCAGAGCGGGAGCCTTCGAGCCGGCCGACCAGCGAGCGCCGCCACTGCTCCGTCTGGCGCACCTGGTTGAACGTGAACAGATGCAGGCCCTCGACGCCGGCGGCCGGGCTGGCCAGCGTGCCGCCGATACGGGAGAGCAGCCAGTCGGGGCGGTAGCCGTTGGGCACGCCGAGCCGGATCAGCCAGCCGGTATGCCTGGCCAGGAACCTGGCCGACTCCGCGACGCCCGCCTTGGCGGCCATGTTGACCAGGCGGGCCC
>DATFVJ010000222.1:0-8402 GCA_035260365.1 Streptosporangiaceae bacterium | reverse complement strand
AAGCCACTCCCGGACCTGGGCACCACGATACGGCCCGGCATCAGGGCAGCCACACCCTCACCGTCGAAGCCGACTTCAAGAAAACCCTGACAACCACTTGACAGCAGCCGCAAAGAGGACTCGTGATGTGGACGGCTGGTGTGGTGCGGGCAGATGTACGGGGTGCGCACCGACCTGTTCGGGGACTTGCTCGGTACGTCCGGCGACGTGGTACGGCAGTTGCTTGTGTGGTGGTGGCGGCGCGCGGGCCTGGCGGCGACGGGCCGGGGCCGGGCTGCTGGACCTGCGCCCCTGGATGGCGGCTGAGTGGAAGGCGGCAGGTCGGGTTGGGTGCCTTTCAAGGTCTGTAGTGAGACGGGACGGGCAGTTGGGCGCGGTGGCCAGCTCTTCCGGGGGACTTCCTGCGGTCGGCAGGATGGTGCTGGCCGGGCGGGGCCGCTGAGGGTGGCGCTGACCTGGCCCGGGGCCCTCAACTGCCATTGCGGACCCCCGCAATAACACACCATGACACCGCGTACCCCACCCGGCGCGGCGCGAGTGGCTGCGGCACGCCGCGCCGCACAGTGCCGTGGATCGCATGGGTCATGGCACCTGTGATCCGCGGCGCCAATGAGCCCCCGGCGGGCCGCAGCGATGACGCCGGTGTGTGTTTCGGACACGCAGGCGTGTCGCCCTGGCGCGGGGCCGGCCGGCCCGCTGCGGCGGGGGTCAGCGGGCGGGATCTGCGGCGGGGACGATCTCGGGGACGCCGAGCCTGATCGCGACGGCGTCCTTGTCCGTTTCCGCCTCCTGGGCTGCCCATTCGGCGTTGATTCGCTGACGGTAGTAGTCGACCTCGCGCGCCACCTGCTCGCCGTCCCACCGCAGCGCCTCCGCCATCAGGTCGGCCGTCTCCTGCGCGGCGGCGAGGCCGCGGTCCGGCGTCTCGATCGAGATGTGGGTGCGCCGGGTCAGCACGTCGTCCAGGTGGCGTGCTGCCTCGTGTGTGCAGGCGTAGACGACCTCGGCCCGCAGGTAGTCGTCCGCACCGGTGAGCGGGCGGCCCAGGTCGCGGCGCTGCGCGATCAGCGCGAGCACCTCCTCCGCCAGGGAGCCGAACCGCCGCAGCAGATGCTCGATCCGCGCCACGTGCAACCTGGACGCGGCGGCGAGCCTGGCCCGCGAGTTCCACAGCGCCGGGTAACCGTCCGCGCCGACCAGGGGCACCGCGTCCGTGCAGGACGGCGGGACCTTGCCGTCGAGGCCGTGGGCCACGGCGTCGACGGCGTCGCGCGCCATCACGCGGTACGTCGTGTACTTGCCACCAGCGATCATCACCAGGCCGGGCACCGGCTGCGCGACCATGTGTTCCCTGGACAGCCTGGACGTCACGTCGGACTCACCGGACAGCAGCGGGCGCAGGCCCGCGTACACGCCCTCGACGTCGTCGCGGGTGAGCGGGATCCCGAGCACCCGGTTGACCTGGCTGAGCAGGTAGTCGATGTCGGTGCGGGTCGCGGCCGGGTGGGCCTTGGCCAGCGACCAGTCGGTGTCGGTGGTACCGATGATCCAGTGTCTGCCCCACGGGATGACGAAAAGCACGCTGAACGGCGTGCGCGTGATGATCCCGGTGGTCGAGTGGATGCGGTCCCTCGGCACCACCAGGTGCACGCCCTTGGACGCCCGCACGTTGATCATCCCGCGCCCGCCGACGAGCGCCTGGATGTCGTCGCTCCAGACTCCCGTCGCGTTCACCACCTGCTGTGCGCGGATGTCGAGCTCGGCCCCGGTCTCCAGGTCGCGGGCGCGCACGCCGGTCACCCGGGCGCCTTCGCGGAGGAATCCGACGACCTGGGTCCGCGATGCCGCGTGCGCACCGTAGGCGGCCGCCGTCCTGGCCAGCGCCAGCACGAACCGTGCGTCGTCGACCTGGGCGTCCCAGTACTGGACGGCGCCCATGAACGCGGACTTGCGCAACGCGGGCGCGAGCCGCAGCGCGGCTCTCCTGGTCAGGTGGCGGTGCGCGGGAAGCCCGCGCGGCCCGCCGAGGGAGAAGGCGAGCGTGTCGTACAGGCCCACGCCGGCGCCGACGTAGGCGCGCTCCCACACGTGGTGGGTGAGCGGGAAGATGAACGGCACCGGCCGGACCAGGTGCGGCGCGATCTGGCGGAGCAGCAGGGAACGCTCGATGAGCGCCTCACGGACCAGGCCGAAGTTGAACTGCTCCAGGTACCGCAGGCCGCCGTGGATGAGCTTGCTCGACCGCGACGACGTGCCGGAGGCGAAGTCCCTGGCCTCGACGAGCCCGACCGACAGGCCGCGGGTCGCCGCGTCGAGCGCGATGCCCGCCCCCACCACGCCGCCGCCGACCACGACGACCTGGTGCTCGGCCGCCGCCAGCGCCGCGAGCGCCGCCGACCGCTGGCCGTCGCCCAGCCGGGCCATGTCCATCGCCGGTCCTCGCCTCTCTATGCCTGCGGCTCTGTCCCTGCGGTTCTATCCCTGCGGCGCGACGACCACCTCGACGCGCTGAAATTCCTTCAGATCGGAGTACCCGGCGGTCGCCATCGTCCGGCGCAGCGCGCCCATCAGATTCATCGACCCGTCCGGTGTGGTGGACGGGCCGTGCAGGATCTGCCCGATGCTGCCGATCGTGCCCACCCGGACGCGCGCGCCGCGCGGCAGCGTGTCGTGGTGCGCCTCACTGCCCCAGTGGTAACCGTGGCCTGGCGCCTCGGCCGCGCGGGCGAGCGGTGAGCCCACCATCACCGCGTCGGCGCCGCACGCCAGGGCCTTCGCGATGTCGCCGCTGTGGGTCATGCCGCCGTCGGCGATCACGTGCACGTACCGGCCGCCCGACTCGTCCAGGTACTCGCGGCGCGCGGCGGCCACGTCGCCGATCGCGGTCGCCATCGGCACCGCCACGCCGAGCACGGCGCGGGTCGTGTGGCCGGAGCCGCCGCCGAACCCGACGAGCACGCCGGCCGCGCCGGTCCGCATCAGGTGCAGCGCCGCCGTGTAGGTGGCGCAGCCACCCACGACCACCGGCACGTCGAGCTCGTAGATGAACTGCTTGAGGTTCAGCGGCTCCGCGCGGCCTGATACGTGCTCGGCGGAAACCGTCGTGCCGCGAATGACGAAGATGTCCGCGCCCGCGTCGATGACGGCCTTGTGATACTGCACGGTGCGCTGCGGCGACAGCCGCGCGGCGGTGGTGACACCCGAGGCGCGGATCTCCTCGATTCTGCGGCCGATCAGGTCTTCCTTGATGGGTTCGGAGTAGATCTGCTGCAACCGCACGGTGGCGGCCGCGTCGTCGAGCGACGCCACCTCGGCGAGCAGCGGCTCAGGGTCCTCGTACCTGGTCCACAGGCCCTCGAGGTCGAGCACCGCGAGCCCGCCGAACCGGCCGATCTGGATCGCCGTGGCCGGTGACACGACGCTGTCCATCGGGCACACCACGAGCGGCAGGTCGAACCGGTACGCGTCGATCTGCCAGGCGATCGACACCTCTTCGGGGTCGCGGGTACGGCGCGAAGGCACGATGCCGATTTCGTCCAGGCCGTAGCCGCGACGGCCCACCTTCCCCCGTCCGATCTCCACCTGCGTCACTGTCTCCCACCAACCCCTTCCAATTCAAACCATCATGCCTAACGGCTGCCGCGGAGCCCTCGAGTCGTGGCCGTGCGGGGTGCAGCGGGGTGCCGGGGCCGCAAGGACCGGGCACCTCGACACCGGCGTCGTGTCCCCTTCGCCAGAACGGCCGTTCGCTGCCACGCCAAGACTTGGTGACACGTGTCTGGACCGGGACGTTACGTGGCAGCCGTCAGGGATCTTGCTAGCGGCCCGGGTAATTCGGCGTCTCGACCGTGAGCTGGATGTCGTGTGGGTGGCTCTCCTCCAGGCCTGCCGCGGTGATCTGCATGAACGCCGCCTCCTTCAGGCCGGCGATGGTGGCCGCGCCGCAGTAGCCCATTGCGGCGCGCAGCCCGCCGATGAGCTGGTAGGCGACCGCGGCGAGCGGGCCGCGGTAGGGAACCTGGCCCTCCACTCCCTGCGGCACCAGCTTGTCCTCGCTGAGCACGTCGTCCTGGAAGTACCTGTCCTTGGAGTAGGACCGGTCGGCCGGCCCGCCGCCCCGGCCGCGCATCGCACCGAGCGACCCCATGCCCCGGTACAGCTTGTACTGCTTGCCGTTGATGAAGACAAGCTCACCCGGGCTTTCCTCGCAGCCCGCGAGCAGGCTGCCGAGCATGACCGTGTCCGCGCCCGCGGCGATCGCCTTCGCGATGTCGCCGGAGTGCTGCAGCCCGCCGTCGCCGATCAGCGGCACGCCCGCCGCGCGGCACGCCGCCGCCGCCTCATAGATCGCGGTGACCTGCGGCACACCCACGCCGGCCACCACCCGGGTCGTGCAGATCGACCCGGGCCCGACGCCGACCTTCACACCGTCCGCGCCCGCGTCGATCAGCGCCTGGGCGCCTGCCCGGGTGGCGACGTTGCCGCCGATGACGTCCACCTGGGCGTTGGCTTTCACCTGGCCGACCATCTCGAGGACAGCCGCGTGATGGCCGTGCGCGGTGTCCACGACGAGAAAGTCGGCGCCGGCGTCGCTGAGCGCCTGCGCCCGGCGTTTGGCGTCCTCGCCGACGCCGATCGCCGCGCCGACGACGAGACGGCCCGCCCGGTCTTTGGTGGCGCTGGGGAACTGTTCGCTCTTGGTGAAATCCTTGACGGTAATCAGGCCGCTGAGCCTGCCGCGCTCGTCGACGAGCGGAAGTTTTTCCACCTTGTTCCGCTTCAGCAGCGTGAACGCCTCGTCCCGGCCCACCCCGACCGGCGCGGTGACAAGCGGCATGTGCGTCATCACCTCGGCGACGGGGCGGCCGAGATTCTGCTCGAAGCGGAAGTCCCGGTTCGTGACGATGCCGAGCAGTGTGCCGTCCGGGCCGGTTACCGGCACACCCGAGATCCGGAACCGCGCGCACAGCGTCTCCACGTCGGCCACGGTCGCGTCGGGGCCGCAGGTCACCGGGTTCGTGATCATCCCGGCCTCGGACCGCTTGACGGTGTCGACCTGCTGCGCCTGCGCCTCGATGGACAGGTTGCGGTGCAGGACCCCCGCACCCCCCTGGCGCGCCATCGCCACCGCCATCCGCGCTTCCGTGACCGTGTCCATGGCCGAGGAGACGAGCGGAATGCGCAGGGTGATGTTGCGGCTGAGCCGCGTGGCGGTATCCGCTTCGTTCGGCAGCACCGCGGAGTAGGCGGGCAGCAGCAGGACGTCGTCGAACGTCAAGCCCGGCGGGGCAAACTTGACATCGTCGGTCATGTCACCTTCTGAATCGCAGCATCCTGATGGCACGGTGGGGCACACCGCGGGCAGACGTCGGGAACCCCAGAAGGACAGTGTCCATGCTAGCGGCCGTCCAGGGTGCTGACCGGCGGAAGGCCGCCCGACGCGCAAGCGCCGCAGCCCTGCCAAGCCGCCGCACCCCGTCAGCGCCCCGCGCCGCACCTGCACCTGCGGCGCCGCGTCAGGCCTGGCGCGCCGCGTCCACGCTGCGGGGTCCTGTCGACGCTGCGGGGTCCTGTCGACGCTGCGGCGCCGCGTCAGCGCGCCGCCGTGTCAGGGCCTGGCGCGCCGCGTCCGCGCGCCGCCGTGTCAGGGCCTGGCGCGCCGCGTCAGCGCGCCGCCGTGTCAGGGCCTGGCGCGCCGCGTCCGCGCTGCGGCGTCGTGTCAGGAGTGCCGGTGGAATGTCCCGCCCGCCGCGCTGTGCGCGCCATGGCGATGCTCCGGCCTGCTTGGCCACAGGCCGCCGCGCGCGGGGCCGTCGCCCGTCGCCGATCCGCCCGCACCAGGACTGGCGTCGCTCGGGCCGGCTGGGCTTGAGCCGGCTGGGCTTGAGCCGGGGCTGGGGCCGGCTGGGCTTGAGCCGGGGCTGGGGCCGGATGTCGTGGTGCCCGTGCCGGGTCCGCTCGCTCCTGAATCGCCTGTGGCGGAGCCGGGCGGGGAATGATCGCCCGCGGAAGGGCCGTTGCCGGCCGGGCTGCCTGCGCCAGGAGCACTGACCGAGGGGGCGCTCGCGCCAGGACCGCCCGGGGCGGCACCTCCTGCGCCAGGACCCCCTGGGGCGGCGGCGCTCACGCTGGGGCCGCCCGGGGCGGCGCCGGTGGTGGCGGTACCAGAGTTCCCTGCCGCGCCTGGCCCACCCGGACGCGCGGCGGGACGATCGGCCATTGCCGGCGGGCTCGCGGGGGCGGATCCCTGCTGCCCATATCCGCTCGCCTGCCCCATCGATGAACTGCGTGCTGAGATCGGATCGCTTGGCCCCCCGCCACTGACCGGACCGCCGCCTCCCGCACCGCCGCTGCCCGGACCGCCACCACCAGCACCGCCGCCAGAAGCTTGTGCGCCCGGGTCTCGTGCACCGGGATCTCGTGCACCGGGATCTGGTGCGCCGGGCCGTCCAGCGCGTGATCCTCCCGGCACCGGGCCTTCGATCGCCGGCTTGCCGTCTGCTGGCCTGAGCCCGCCGGTTGCGCGCACTCCGGCCGTGGGAGCGCCCGGCGTGCCGCTGCCGTGCGGCCGGGCCACCGTGGTCGGCCCCGAGGTTGTGACCAGCCAGGACAGCCGGCCGTGCATCGCGGCCGCGGTCGCGACGGACAGGACGAGCACCGCCGCCGCGGCGGCCACCGCCACGCCGTTGCGCATCGGCGCATACCACGAGGTGACCAACGTCGCCCCCTGGCTGCGGCAGCGGCGTGACGAGCGCGACGCCGCACCGACATGCACGGGGCGGCCAGGCACCCGGCGGCCCGCCGCTGCGGATGCGGTGCCAGGGACCCGGCTCCCGCCGCAGGCCATCCGGACCTGTAGCAGGAAAGCGTCATCCTGCCACGGGTCCTCGCCGAACGATGGCCGGGCGGGTTCGTCGACATCGGCGGCCAGCGCGGCGAGTACTGAGAGTGCTTGGTCGCCCCTGGGCGCGGCGGCATGCTCCGCGCCCTGCGCCGTGGAAGCCTGCGCGGAATACACGGAATACTCCGCCGCGCCGCCGCCCGCTTCGAGCTCACGCGCGCCCGGGTGCGCCACCCCAGGTGCCCGCGCGTCCTGGTCATGCGAGCCCGGGTGCGCCACCCCAGGCGCCCGCGCGTCCTGGTCATGCGAGCCCGGATCCGGCACGCCGGGCGCCCGCGCGCCCTGCTCGCCCGCGTCCGGTTCCCCCGCGGTGGACTGGGTGTCACCCGCGCGTGTGGCATTGCCGGCCGGCGGAGCGGGCCTTCGGTTCGCGAGCGCATCAAGGATCGTCTCGGTGCGGCATATCGCACCAATATCGGTGATTTCTACGCCCGATTCACCCGGTCGTTCCCACTGCCGCAAATCTCGCCGACTGCGTCGCGGCGTCCCGCCGGGCGTAGCCGGACCGCGCCCCTTCGTCACGCAATCGACTCCTCGACGGCAAGTGCCCGCAGCCGGGCAAGAGCCCGATGCTGTGCTACCCGCACCGCCCCCGCGGACATGCCGAGTACATTACCCGTCTCTTCCGCGGAAAGGCCTGCTACTACGCGGAGCGTTAGTAATTCGCGCTGGTGCTCGGGCAACAGGGAAAGCAGCGCACGCGCGCGTTCAGCTTCGGTGTATCTGACCACTGTTTCTTCCGGCCCAGGTCCCTCGTCCGGGCCGTCGGGCAGGTCCTCGGTGGGTACGGCAAGCCGGACGGCGCTGCGCAGCGCGTCCGCTACCTTGTGCGCCGCGATCCCGAACACGAATGAAGCGAAAGGACGCCCCATGTCGCGATATCTCGGGAGCGCGGAGAACACCGCGATACACACCTCCTGCGCGACGTCGTCGGCGATGTGATAGTGACCGGCGACCCGGCCAAGACGCGCACGACAGTATCGGACGATCATCGGCCGCAAGTGCTCGATGAGCGATTCGATCGCGTCCGGATGTCCTTGCACGGCAAGGTCCGTCAGATGTCTTAGGTCGATTTCGTCCACCCGTACCGGAAAATCCGGCCTTTCCCCCTGTGCCCCGTCACCGATCGACCGGGCGGTGCATCCCTCCGTCATCTCAGCATGATGCCCAGCACGCGGCCGGATATTGCCCCTATCGCTGACAACGGAATGGTCACAGTGATGTTGCACGCCACCGAAATCACCATCTGCAATGAACTGGCTACTGAAAGTACCAAGCATATTCGAGGGTGGCCCGGTCAAGCAGACAAATCGTATCGACATGGCAAGTATTTTCTTACCTCGCTGGGGGCCACCGACGTCGCCGCCGTTGACAACCGCGCGAGGGACCATCGCGGCGGCCCAAATGAGACAGACCCTGCCCCCAGCCATGTGGCGGGGGCAGGGTCGATGAACTGGATCAGTGCCTTGGCCGCGGCCCTGACAAGCCGGCGGCCCGCGGC
>DATFVJ010000221.1:0-4347 GCA_035260365.1 Streptosporangiaceae bacterium | reverse complement strand
CCCGCTGGCCGAACGCCTTGTTGAAACCAGCGCACCCCGTGGTGAGGGCGCTCGCCACGATCGCGGCAAGAACGCAGACGCCGGCGCCGCGAACGCCCCGGCCGCGAACGCCCCGGCTCACAAGGATCCAGCTCCAACGACCCGGCCACCTGCGGGACGCGGAAGTACACGGTGAGGAAGGAGATGCGGCACCCTTGGCACGCCAGCAAGCCTACGCGGGATCCCGGCGCGCCCTTTTGCGGGCCCGGCACGCCGTTTGCGCCGGCACGCCGGGCAGACCCGGAACACGCTCGGTAACGGCAAGAACGTGGTCGGCCACGTCGGTCCTGCCCCGGGGCCTACTGATGTCACACTGTTGGCAGCATGCCAACCACCCGCCACATCCTGGTCGTCAACGGCCACAAGGTCCGTCAGCCCGTCTTCGTCATGGGTGCGCCGCACTCGGGGACGGACCTGATTTCGCGCGCGCTGAAGCGGTCAGGTGGCTTCCATCTGACGATCGGGCGGTCGAACGTCCTACGGGTGATCTACGCCTTCGCGCGGCGGCCCTCGATCCCGCACGGGCGCGGCGACGCCGCGGCGCGAGTGCTGCGCGACGCCTTCGCCGAGGCGTGGCAGATAAGCCCGCACGCGTGTCTCGGCTGCCCGCCGCAATGCCGCGAGGCGGCCGGGGTCAACGGCGTCGGGCCCTGCGTCAGCGCGCGAAATGTAAGCAGATACGGCGACGCGAGCCCCGACCTTCTGTACTGCGCGCACGTTCTTGTCGCCGCCTTCCCCGACGCGCAGCTTGTGCAGGTGGTCAGGGACGGCAGGGACGTTGTCGCCGACATGCTCGCGGACGAGTCGGCGCTCGCCTGGTTCCGGCCGAGCTTCTCCAATGTGGAGAGCGAGTTCCCGAATCCCTTCTTCGGTGTCGAGACCGAAGCGGAGCGGACCGGCTGGAGCCGTATGTCGCTCGCGGCCAAGTGCGCGCTGCGCTGGCGGGGCGCCGTCCGGCTCGCGGCCCGGCTGCGCAAGGACCTGTCGCAGGACCAGCTCACCACCCTGCGCTACGAGGACGTCATCCGCCAGCCGCGCCAGGCCGCGGTGGCGGTGTCCGACTTTCTCGGCGCCCCGACCCCGGAGATCGCGTTGCGGCGGGCGCACATGACCGGGTCAGGGACATGGCGGCAGCGCCTGTCCACCGAGCAGGCCAGCGAGGTAGAGAAGGTCGCGGGCGAGGAGCTACGCCGGATCGGTTACGGCTGAGCGCCGGTCACGGCGCGCCGGCGGTAGCGGGCTGGTCGGCCTGGCGGGCGAACTGGGTGCGGTAAAGCTCCGCGTACAGGCCGCCGTCCGCGAGGAGTTCGGCGTGCCGTCCGCGCTCGCGCACCCGGCCGTCGTCGATGACCAGGATCTGGTCAGCCTCCCTGATGGTGGAAAGACGATGCGCGATCACCAGCGATGTCCGGCCCGCGAGTGCGGTCGCGAGGGCACGCTGCACCGCAGCCTCCGATTCGGAGTCAAGGTGGGCGGTTGCCTCGTCGAGCACCACAATGGCGGGAGCCTTGAGCAGCAGCCTGGCGATCGCGAGCCGCTGCTTCTCACCGCCGGACAGCCGGTAGCCGCGATCGCCGACCACGGTGTCGAGGCCGTCGGGCAGCGACTCGATCAAGTCCCAGATCTGCGCGGCGCGGCACGCCTCGACGAGTTCGGCCTCGGTGGCGCCAGGGCGGGCGTAGGCCAGATTCGCGCGGATCGTCTCGTGGAACATGTGCGCGTCCTGCGTCACCACGCCGACGGCGTCGTGCAGCGACTCCAGCGTGAGGTCGCGGATGTCGTGCCCGTCGATCAGGACGGCTCCGGCGGTGACGTCGTAGAGCCGTGACACGAGGTGCGTGATCGTGGTCTTGCCCGCGCCCGACGGCCCCACGAGCGCGGTGAGCTGACCCGGCTCGACCGTGAAGGACATGTCGTGCAGCACGTCACCAGGCACCCGGCTGCGCTCGCCGGACTTGATCGCGATCGACTCGAGCGAGGCGAGCGACACCTCGTCAGGTGCCGGGTAACGGAAGGACACGTCCGCGAACCGGATCACCGGCGCGGCCGTGGCGAGCGGCAGCGCCACCGCGCCCGGCCGGTCCGCCACCATCGGCTTGAGGTCGAGCACCTCGAACACGCGGTCGAAGCTGACCAGCGCCGTCATCACGTCCACCTGCACGTTGGACAGCGCGGTGAGCGGCCCGTACAGGCGGGTCAGCAGGGCGGTCAGCGCGACGAGCGTGCCAAGCTGCAGCACGCCGCTGACGACGAGGCTGCCGCCGAGGCCGTAGACGACCGCGGTAGCGAGTGAGGCGACCAGGACCAGCGCGGTGAAAAAGACCCGGCCGTACATCGCGGTCACCACGCCGATGTCGCGGACCCGGCCCGATCGGTTGCTGAACCCGGCCGCCTCTTCCCCCGGCCGGCCGTACAGCTTGGTGAGCATCGCGCCCGCGACGTTGAAGCGTTCCGTCATCGTGGACCCGAGCTCGGCGTCGAGTTGCATCTGCTCGCGGGTGAACCGCTGCATCCGCCTGCCGATGCGCCTGGCCGGCAGGATGAACACCGGCAGCAGAACCAGCGCGATCACCGTCACCTGCCAGGACAGGTAGAACATCGTGGCCAGGACGAGCGCGAGGCTGATGATGTTGGAGACCACCGAAGCCAGTGTGCTGGTCAGCGCCTGCTGTGCGCCGATCACGTCGCTGTTCAGGCGGCTCACCAGCGAACCGGTCTGGGTCCTGGTGAAGAACGCGATGGGCTGCTGCTGTACGTGCTGGAAGACCTGATTGCGCAGGTCGTAGATGAGGCCCTCGCCGATCCTCGCCGAATACCAGCGCTGCGCCAGGCCGAGCGCGGCGTCGGCGAGCGCGAGCAGCGCGACAGCGCCGGCGAGCGCGATCACAATCCCCGTCTTCTTGGGCAGGATGCCCTGATCGATGATCGCCCTGAACAGCAGTGGATTGGCGACGACGATCGCCGCGTCGATACCGGTGACGACGAGAAAAAGCGCGAGCGCGACGCGATAAGGATGTGCATAGGAAGCGATGCGGCGCACCGTGCCTGGCTTGAGCCGCTGCTGCGTAATGGAGCGGTCGCGGGTAAACGACCGCATCATCATGAAGCCCCGTGGGTCCATGACGCGGGAACCTCCCGAGAGCCGCGGTTCTTCCCCTGTGCAGTTAGCTTATGGCGAACCGCTAGGCCGCTCCGGTTCGCCGGGATCCACCGCGTCGCCGGCCGGTGCCGCGGCACGCCCGGCCGGTGCCGCGCCGCCCCCGCCGGGCGCCGCGAGACGGGAGCGCTGCAACTGCGCCTGCGCCCGCCGCTCGGCGGCGGCCTGCCGCGCCAGGGTGTTCGCCGGTGCCTCCTGCAGCAGGGCCTTGGTCGCGCGGGCGGTCGCGGCGTCGGTGGCGAGCACCGCGCCGGCCAGATCGGCGACCGCGGCGCCAAGCTCGCCCGCGGGCACGACAAGTTCCGCCAGCCTCAGCTCACGCGCCTCGGCCGCGTCGATCGTGCGCGTGGTCACGCACAGCTCGATCGCCCGGGCCAGCCCGACGAGATCCACCAACGGCTTGGTCCCGGTCAGGTCGGGAACCAGGCCGAGGGCCGGTTCCTTCATGCACAGTTTGGCGTCGTCGGCGAGTACGCGGATGTCACACGCCAGGGCGAGCTGGAAACCGGCGCCGATGGCGTGCCCGTGCACCGCCGCGATCGTGACGAAGTCCGGGCGGCGCAACCAGGTGAAACCCTCCTGGCATGAGGTGATCCACGCCTCGAATCCCGGCCCGGTCAAGTCAGGCAATGGATCTTCGCCAGGAACGCCCTCCTGGGTGAGCAGCCGCCGGTCGAGGCCCGCGCAGAAGGACGGCCCCTCGCCGCGCACGACAACCACACGCACGTTCGCCGGCAGCGAGGCGCCGATGCCGGCGAGTCCCCACCACATGGAAGGGGTCATCGCGTTACGGCGGTGCGGACGGTCGAGTATCACCGTCGCGACCGCTCCCGCCGGGTGGGCGTCGTCTATCTCAAGGCGCAGGCCGGCCTGCGCAAGTCCTGGCGTGCTTTGCGTCATGGCATTCCCCTCCCGGTCGCGGACCGTCCGGCGGCCGCCGGCCATACCGCGCGGCGGACGGCTGGCCCTGGTACATGACGGCGGTGCCTGGCGCCGGTGCCTGGCGGTGCGTTGCGGAGGCAGGCCCCGCAGAGCGCTCGGTGCCCCGGCGAGCACTCTGCACCGGATGATGCTCTCCGCGCCAGCCCGGTGCTCCGGGCGAGCGCCTAGCAGGGATCCGGCGAGCGGGACATAGCCTGACGAGCCTGGCC
>DATFVJ010000220.1:0-2677 GCA_035260365.1 Streptosporangiaceae bacterium | reverse complement strand
GCAGATCCCGAGTATCAGCATCTGCCGCCGACGGCTGAGCTCGGGCACGCGCGCCACCTCGGCAGTTATAGATCTATAACATTTGCCATGTTACAAGCTTCGGTGGCGGCGATCCTACCGTCCCGCGGTCCGCGCCACCCCACGCAGCCGTTCGGGATCATGATCCTAACGGCTGCCGCGGATGCGGCATCCGTTGGTGCGGGGGGATCCCGGGGGGTCGCCCCCCCGGGGCAATACAGCCTTGACGGCGGCGGTGTGACACGGGCCCGGGCCGCCGGCCGCGCGTGGTGTGGACGGCGACGTGGGGTGACGGTCGTCATCGCCGTGGCTGTGGTGCTGGACGGGACCCTGACGGTCAGCCCACGGCCTGCTGTGCCTGCGTCTTCGCCGCGGCCGCGTCTCCGGCGAGCGGGAGCCCGAGCTTCTGCCTGATCTCGCGCTGGACGCTCGCCTTGTCCGGCCTCGCGTCCACCGTGATGATGTACTCCTTGCGCCGGAAGAGTTCGAGCACGGGATCGGTCTTCTCGTGGTAGACGCGCAGCCGCTCCGCGAGCGCCTCCTCGGTGTCGTCCTCCCTGGACACAAGCTCGCCGCCGCACACGTCGCACCTGCCCTCGTCCTGCGGCCGATCCGAGATGAGGTTGTAGTCCAGGCCGCACTGCGAGCACAGCCGGCGGGCGAGGACCCGCCGGCGCACTTCCGCGTCGGGGAGGTAGAGGTAGATGACGCCGTCGATGTCGTAACTCTCGAGGAAGAACTCCGCCTGCCGCCGGTTGCGGGGGAAGCCGTCGATGATGAACCCGTAGTTCCAGTCGTGCTGGTCCAGCCGCTCCCTGACCACCTGCTCGGCCGCGTCGTCGCCGACAAGCTCGCCCTTCGCCATCGTGCGGCGGATCTGCGCGCCGAGCTTGGTGTGGTTCTGCACCTGCCAGCGGAAGATCTCGCCCACACCGATCTGCGTCAGCGAAAAGTCGCGCGCGAGCATCGCGGCCTGTGTGCCCTTGCCGCTGCCCTGAACACCCATGATCACGTATTTACGCACTGACCGAACGATGGCACATGTGGCGCCCGGCCGCCAGTCTTCCGGGGCCGCCAGTCTTCCGGGGCCGCCAGTCTTCCGGTGCCGCTGAGCGCGCGTGCGGCACCGGCTGCCGGGCCGGCGTACCGTTGAGAAGTGCCTGACACGATCGGCGGTCTGCTGTCCGGCGCCGCGGACAGGGACCCGGCGGGCATCTGGCTGCGGGCCGACGACGGGTGCCTGACCTTCGGCGGCGCCGAGGCGCGGGTCGCGGCGGTGGCGCAGGAGCTGCGGGCCGCCGGGGTGTGCCACGGCGACCTGGTCGTGGTGACCGCGCGCACGACCGCGCCGTACCTGCTGTGCTGGCTCGGCCTGGCCGTGCTCGGCGCCGTCACCGCGGCGATCAACCCGCGAAGTTCCGCCGCCGAGCTGGCCGGTCTGGCCGAGCAGATCCAGCCGCGAGCGGTCATCACCGACGCGGCCCTGCTGCCGCTGGTCGGCGAGGTCGCGGACGTGCCCGCGCTCGGTGTGCTCGACGTGCACACGCTGGCCGGTGACTGGGCGTCCGGCGCGGGGCCGACTGGCACGGGGCTGGCCGGTGACTGGGCGGCCGGCGCGGGCGGCGCGGCGCCGGGCGCCGGACTCGCCGGCGTGGGCGGCACGGTCGGCCCGGACGACCTCGCGGTCCTGATCCCGACCTCGGGGACCACCGGCCGGTCCAAGCTCGTCATGCAGACCCACCGGGCGTACGCGATGGCGGGCGAGGGGTTCCCTTACTGGATGGAGCTGACCGCCAGCGACCGCCTGATGACCTCGCTGCCGCTCTTTCACATCAACGCGCCCGCCTACTCGGTCATGGGCTCGCTGGCCTGCGGGGCCGGGCTGGTGCTGCTGCCCCGTTTCTCCGCGAGCGGCTTCCTCGACGCCGCGCGCAGGCACGGGGCGACCGAGTTCAACGCCATCGGCGCCATGCTCGAGATCCTCATGCGGCAGCCGGAACGGCCCGACGACGCGGCCAGCCCGCTGCGCCTGTGTTACACCGGCCCCGCGCCGCCACGGGAACGGCAGGAGGAGATGGAACGCCGCTTCGGCCTGCGCATCGTCTGCGGCTACGCGCTGTCGGAGACGCCGTACGGGCTGATCTGGCCCCGTGGGGCGCGGGGCGGCACCCGCCCGTTCGGCACGCTCGGCGCGGTACGGCAGCATCCGCGGCTCGGCGCGGTGAACGAGGCGCGCGTGGTCGCGGAGGACGGCCGTGACCTCGGCCCGGGCGAGACCGGTGAGCTGCTGCTGCGCAACCCGGCCGTGTCACCCGGATACTGGCAGATGCCGCAGGAGTCGGCCGAGGTGATGACCGGCGGCTGGCTGCGGACCGGGGACCTGGTGACGGCCGATCCCGGCGGCACGTACACCTTCGTCGCGCGGAAGAAGGAGGTGATCCGCCGCAGGGGCGAGAACCTGTCGCCGCTCGAGGTGGAGGAGGTCCTCCTGGCCCATCCCGCGGTGCAGGACTGCGCGGTGGTCGGGGTGCCTTCGGAGCTGTCGGAAGAGGAGGTGAAGGCGTTCGTGGTGCCCACCGGCGGTGCGCGCGCCGACTTCGCCGAGCTGCTGGCGTGGGCCGCGGCCCGGCTCGCGCCGTACAAGGTGCCGCGCTTCTGG
>DATFVJ010000219.1:0-5022 GCA_035260365.1 Streptosporangiaceae bacterium | reverse complement strand
GGCAGCACGGTCGGCGTGCCGCCGCCGAAAAACACGCTGCTCACCGGCAGATCCACCGCGCCGAGCACCCGCCGCGCCAGCCTGATCTCGGCGACCGCGAGGTCCGCATAGGAGCCGCGGGAGACACCGGGCCCAAGCTCGGCCGCGGTGTAGGTGTTGAAATCGCAGTACCCGCAGCGCGTCAGGCAGAAAGGGACATGCACGTAGATGCCGAACGGCTGCCGCCCAAGAGCCCCGAGCGCGCTCGCGGGCAACTGGCCATCGGCGGGAACCGGGTCGCCCGGTGGCGCCGCTGCCGGCACGCGGTCCCTCCTAATGAGTCTGTCTGCGTCCGAACGCACGCTACCCGCGCCGTCCCCCCACCAAGCACGCTAGCCAAACTCTGGCGAGCGGCGGCGGAAACGTGGCCGCGGGGCCCGGGGGCCGGGCGCCGCCGCGCGGTTAGACTCACAAATGGTTACGCTGCGCGGGGAGGGCGCCGATGGGTATAGCGCCAGAAAGCGGTCAGGCGGGCGGTGACGTCGGCAGGTTGCGCGCGTCGGACGCCGACCGTGACCGGGCGGTGGACGTGCTCAAGTCGGCGTTCGCCGAGGGACGCCTGACCAAGGACGAGTACGACGATCGCATGACCATGATTTTCGCGTCCCGCACCTACGGCGAGCTCGGCGCGCTGACCAGTGACCTGCCTGCGGGACCGCTCGGCGCGGTGCTGCCCACCGGGCCGCCGGCCTACCTTCCCGCCCGCGGCACGAACGGGCTCGCGATCGCGGCGCTCGTCCTCGCGCTGGCGCAGCCGTTCTCGCTGGGTGTCACCACGATCCCGGCCCTGATCTGCGGGAACGTGGCGCGGCGGCAGATCCGCAGGACCGGCGAGTCGGGTATGGGCATGGCCACCGTGAGCCTGACGCTCGGCTGGATCGGCATCGCGTTCCTGACGATCATTGTGACCGCCGTCATCGTCGCGGTCGCGACCGCCGCCACGCATTCCTATCCCTGACCTGGCCAGCCTGAGCGCCTGAGCTGCGGTAGCGCCGCCGCGGGCCGGCCGCGGCGGCGCCGTGGCCGGCCCGCGGCGGCGCAGTGCTTCCCTGGCGGACCTGGGTTTCCCCGGCGGCCGTGGCTGCTCAGGGCGAGACGCGCGGCCACGCAGTCGTTAGGGATGATCTTGAGTTTTGCCCTGACAAACCCGGCGGATCAGCGCTGGTTGGTCTGCTGCGAGGACAGCGCGGCGATGAACGCCTCCTGGGGCACGTCGACGCGGCCGATGGTCTTCATCCGCCGCTTGCCCTCCTTCTGCCGCTCGAGCAGCTTCCGCTTGCGGGTGATGTCCCCGCCGTAGCACTTGGCCAGCACGTCCTTGCGTATGGCGCGGATGTTCTCGCGCGCGATGACGCGCGATCCGATCGCCGCCTGGATCGGCACCTCGAACTGCTGGCGCGGGATCAGCTCCTTCAGCTTGGCCGTCATCGCGACGCCGTAGTCACGTGCCTTGTCCGCGTGCACGATCTGGCTGAACGCGTCCACCGGCTGGCTCTGCAGCAGGATGTCGACCTTGACCAGGTCGGCCTGCTGCTCACCGGCCTGCTCGTAGTCCAGCGACGCGTAACCGCGGGTGCGCGACTTGAGCTGGTCGAAGAAGTCAAAGATGATCTCGGCGAGCGGCATCGTGTAGCGGATCTCGACCCGCTCGGTGGACAGGTAGTCCATGCCGAGCAGGGTGCCGCGCCTGCTCTGGCACAGCTCCATGATCTGGCCGATGTACTCGCTCGGCGCCAGCACGGTGGCCCGGACCACCGGCTCGAAGACCTGGGCGACCTTGCCCGCCGGGTACTCGCTCGGGTTGGTGACCCGCATCTCCTGCCCCGAGTCGAGGACCACCCGGTACACCACGTTGGGTGCGGTCGAGATCAGTTCAAGGCCGAACTCGCGCTCGAGCCGCTCCCGCACGATCTCCATGTGCAGCAGCCCGAGGAAGCCGCAGCGGAAGCCGAATCCGAGCGCGGCCGACGTTTCCGGCTCGTAGACGAGCGCGGCGTCGTTCAGCTGGAGCTTGTCGAGCGCGTCGCGCAGCTCGGGGTAGTCGTCGCCGTCGAGCGGGTAGAGCCCGGAGAACACCATCGGCTTCGGATCCGAGTAGCCGGCCAGGGGCTGCGCCGCGCGGCGGCTCGCGCTCGTCACCGTGTCGCCGACGCGGGCCTGCCTGACGTCCTTCACGCCGGTGATCAGGTAACCGACCTCGCCGGCGCCGAGCCCGGCGCGGGGCTGCGGCTCCGGTGAGATCACGCCGAGCTCGAGTGTCTCGTGCGCGGCGCCGGTGGCCATCATCAGGCTTCGCTCGCGGGTGGTCAGGTAGCCGTCGACCACCCGCACGTAGGTGACGACACCGCGGTAGGTGTCGTAGACGGAGTCGAAGATGAGCGCCCTCGCCGGGGCGTCGGGGTCACCGGAGGGCGGCGGGACCTGCGCCACGATGGCGTTGAGCAGTTCGGTCACGCCCGCACCGGTCTTGGCGGAGACCCGGAGCACGTCGGCGGGGTCGCAGCCGATGATTCCGGCCAGCTCGCGCGCGTACGCGTCCGGCTGCGCGGCCGGCAGGTCGATCTTGTTCAGGACCGGGATGATCTGCAGGTTCGCGTCGAGAGCCAGGTAGAGGTTGGCGAGCGTCTGCGCCTCGATTCCCTGCGCGGCGTCGACGAGCAGCACCGCGCCCTCACAGGCCGCGAGCGACCGCGAGACCTCGTAGGAGAAGTCGACGTGCCCGGGGGTGTCGATGAGATTGAGCACGTAGGTCGTTCCATCCGGGCCGGTCCACGGCAGCCGGACGGCCTGACTCTTGATCGTGATACCGCGTTCCCGCTCGATGTCCATCCGGTCCAGGTACTGCGCCCGCATCTGCCGGTCGCCCACCACGCCGGTGAGCTGAAGCATACGGTCAGCGAGCGTGGACTTACCGTGATCGATGTGCGCGATGACGCAGAAGTTTCTGATCACGGCGGGGTCGGTGTGGCCCGGCTCAGGTATCGGTGGCACGGTGCGTCCGTCTAGCTAGGTCGGAGAATGTTCGGGTCGCCGGGGAGGTTACTGCCCGGGTGGCTCGCTGCGGGTTGCCGCGGGTTGCTGCGGGTTGCTTTGCCCGGCCGGCCCGGGGTGCCCCCGCATGGCTCCGGCCAGGGCCCGTCGTGGCCCGGCCAGCGACCGCGCGGAGAACCTGCCGACGTCCCATGGTCGCACGTCCAGCCACCGGACAATGACGCTGGGCGCCTCCGGCACCCCGGTTCTGCCCCCAGAGCGCCGTCATCGGCCGCGTCCCCGGGCACGACCATGGCTGGCCAGCGAGCCCGGTGACGCGGAACCTCGTCGCCGCCGGTTTGAGTAGTTGCCACCGCCTCGGCTATCCTTCGGCGCAGTCGTGCACGCGGTACGGGGCGCGGTGCACCGCAATGAACTAGCGTGACGACCTGATCCAGACCCAAGGCTCGAGCGAGGCTTTCGCGTGGCGAACATTAAATCCCAGATCAAGCGCAACAAGCAGAACGAGAAGGCCCGCGTGCGCAACAAGGCGGTCAAGTCCTCGCTGAGGACCTCGGTGCGCAAGTTCCGTGAGGCCGCGGACGCGAGCGACGTCGACGCGGCGACCGCCGCCATGCGCGCTGCCTGCCGCCAGCTCGATCGGGCTGCGAGCAAAGGCGTCATCCACAAGAACCAGGCGGCGAACCGCAAGTCGGCGCTCGCCAAGCGCGCGGCCGAACTGCAGCGCGGCTGAACCGCGACGGCCGAACCGCGACGGCCGAACGGCGACGGCCGAACGGCGACGCGGCCGAACGGCACGGCTGAGCGTCGACACGGCTCGGCCGGTGCGCTCCTCATATCAGGCTGATCGTGTGGCTGCCGTGCATATTGGCACGCGTGATGAACGGCTGCGGCCTGCGCCGGTGCTGGCGGGACACCCGGCCCACGCGGTGCCCAGGTAACGGGGACACCCGGCTACTAGACTCGGCCAGACGGCGCCGTAGGCGTGAGAATCGCGTGAACGGCTGACGCCCGCCCTGGGCGTGAACCTAGGAGCCACGATGGCCAACTACCCGCAATATCCCCAGTATCCGCAGTACCCGCAGGCAGCCCAGATGTCTGAACGGCCGGCCCTGCCCCCCTCCGTGGTGAACGCGGTCAGGCTGATGTATGCGGGCGCCATAGTGGCGGTGATCAACGCGATCGTGGGCGCGCTCACGGTGCACACGCTGAAGACCATGATCCAGCAGCGCCAGCCGGGTCTCAGCCCGAACGGTGTCAATGCGGCAGTCGCCGCCGTCATTGTTCTCGCTGTGGTCGGCGGGCTGATCAGCGCCGGTTTGTGGCTGTGGATGGCATGGGCGAACAAGCGCGGGCGGTCGTGGGCGCGGATCGTCGCCACCGTATTCTTCGCGATCTACACGATCGGGGTGCTCACTAGTTTCGCGCAGACGAACACAGTCCCCAGCCGGATTATCGGCATCGTCGAGTGGGCGACCGGGCTCGCCGCGATCGTGTTCCTCTGGCAGCGGCAATCCAGCAACTACTACGCGGCCATCAAGGGCCAAACCGGTTACCCACAAGTTCCGTACGGCCAGTCCCCATACGGCCAGCAGCAGTACGGCCAGCCCCAATATGGCCAGCCCCCATACGGGCAGCCCCCATACGGGCAGCCCCAGTACGGGCAGCCCCAGTACGGGCAGCCGCAACCGGGCCAGCAATACGGCCAGCCCGAGCCCGGCCAGCAATACGGCCAGACCGAACCTGGTCAGGAGCACGAGACGCGCCCCTACCGTCAGCCCGATCAGGACGAGAAGCAGTAATCAGCCGCCCCGCACCCCGCACCCCGCGCCGCGCATTCGGCCGGTGTCTTCGCCGAGCCTCTTTGGGCGTCACTGGTGGCGCCCAAGGGCCATCGATCACCGGGAGGCGGACGGCCAGGTGTTTCATGATCGATCACGAATCAGTGCGGTGGTGTGCGCGCGGCGGCAGGGTACGCCGGGGAGGTTCAGC
>DATFVJ010000218.1:0-11206 GCA_035260365.1 Streptosporangiaceae bacterium | reverse complement strand
CGGCGAGCAGCCGGCCAAGCGTGGACTTCCCCGCGCCGCTCGGCCCGCCACGCCCGGCGCAGGTCGGCCTGCGTGCGGGCGATCCTGCGTGCTTGCAGGCGTAGCGCCTCCACCGTGCGCGCGCCGGCCACCGTCTCCGCGAGCCCTTCGGTCAGTTCGGCGTAGGCGGCGTTCTCCGCGAGGTAGCCGTCCCGCGCACGGGCCAGGTACCAGCGGGTCGAGCACCACAGCAGGGGAACGGCGATCAGGCAGGGCAGCGCGAGCAGCGGCCCGTTGAGTATCAGCGCGCCGACGGCGAACGCACCGGTCACGATCGCGATCAGGGTTTCGGGCACCGCCATCCTGACCGCGCGCGCCATCGCGTCCACGTCGCGCGTCGTCCGGGTCAGCAGATCACCGTTTCCGGCCCGTTCCACGGTGGAAAGCGGCAGCGTGAGCACCTGCCGGACGAAGTCCTCGCGCAGCTGGGCGAGGACCCGCTCGCCGAGCCGGGTCGAGGCGTAGACGGCGAACCGCAGGATCACGGCCTGCACGATGATCAGGCCGCCGATGGTGAGCGCGACGAGGTTCACGTGCGTCGCGGTCAAAGCCCCGCGCTGCACCTGCTGTACCAGATCGCCGATCAGCCGCGGCGAGACCAGGCCCGCGGTCGCTGCCAGGCCGTGCAGGGCCAGCGCGGTGGCAAGCTGGCGCGGGTAACGCAGCGTGAGGCGCCGCGCGTACACGCGGACCGCGCGCCGCGTTGCGATCGGCAGGATCGGCCGGGCCGGTTCGCCGGCCGCCGGTTCCCGCGCGGCCGGCTCACGCACCGTCGCCTCGTGCACGCCCGGCTCCCGCGCGGCCGGCTCGTGCACGCCCGGCTCCCGCACCGTCGCCTCGCCCACGGTCGGCCCACGCGCGGCCGGCTCGTGCACGCCCGGCTCCCGTACCGTCGCCTCGCCCACGGTCGGCTCGCGCGCGGCCGTTTCGCCTGCGGCCGGCGCTGCGATCGCTGGGTGCGCGGCGGCCGTGCCGGCCTTGGTGGTAGTCATCAGGCCTCCTCCCTGAGGACGGTGGCGGCATAGCCGGGGTGGCTGGCGAGCAGGTCAGCGTGTCTGCCCTCTGCGACGACCTTGCCGCCTTCGACGAACACCACGTGATCCGCGCGGGCCAGGACCAGTGGGCTGGTGGCCGCGATGACGGTCGTCCGGCCGGCCCGCGCCGCGCCCAGCCTGGCCGCGACGGCGGCCTCGGTGTGCGCGTCCACCGCTGATGTCGGCTCGACAAGGACGAGCACCGGCGGATCGGCGGTGAGCGCGCGGGCGAGCTTCAGCCGTTGCTGCTGGCCGCCGGAAAACTCACGGCCGGAATCGGCGATCCTGGCGTCGAGGCCGTCGGGCAGCGCGTCGACGATTTCGGTCGCCGCGGCCGCGCGCAGGGCGCCGGTCAGCTTCGCTTCTCCCGCGCCGTAGGGGTCGAGCTCGTCGCGCAGCCGTCCGGCGAGCAGCCGGTCGGAGTTCTCGCAGACCAGGATGGTGCGGCGGACCGTGGCTTTGGGCAGATCGGCGAGCATGACGCCGCCGTAGGAGACGTCGCCGTCGGTGAACCGGCCGAGCCGGTCCGCGATCGCCACCGCGTCGGGCGCGGCCGCCGCGGCTATCGCGGTGATCAGCCCGGGGCGCACCACCAGGCCGGATTCCGCGTCCACAAGCTCAGGCGCCGCAGCGCCGCGATTCGCCCAAGCACCCGCGCCCGCGGCGCCGTCCCCACCTGGGCCGCCCGCGCCGCCGGCGGCGCCGCCCGCGCCCGCGCCACCCTGCGCCACACCGCCCGCGCCCGCGCTACCGTGTGCAACGCCGCCCGCGCCTGCGCCGCCGTCGGCGGCGTAAGCAGCGCCCGCGCCACCCTGCGCCACGCCGTCCGCGGCGTAAGCAGCGCCCGCGGGCAGCGCGGCAATGCCCACGCTGGCGATATCGGGGGCCAGATCGAGCAGCGCGGTGACGCGGCGAGCCGCCACAAGACCTCTGGTGATCTTGTCGGCCAGCTCCGTCAGGGTGCCGATCGGGCCGGTCAGGAAGACCGCGTAGCCGTAGCACGCGACAAGCTGGCCAGGGCGGATCGTCCCGTTCAGGGCCATCGTGGCGCCGATCCACACGACGAGCGCGACGAGCAGTCCGGGCAGCAGGATCTCGGCGCCCGCGAGCAGCGATTCGATCGCGCCCACCTTGATCCCGGCCCGCATGACGGCCTGCGACCCGGTCGTGTAACGCGCCGCGAACAGGTCCTCGCCACCGATACCGCGCAGTACCCGAAGTCCCGCGACGATGTCGGAGGCGCGGGTGGCCAGCTGCGCCTGCCGCTCCCGCTGTGCCTGCTGGCGGTGGTGCAGCGGCCGAACGAGCAGCGCCATGGCCCCAGCCATCACGGGAACGGCCGCGACCGTGACGAGGCCCGCCGTCGCGTACGTCGTCAGCATGATCACCGCGACCACGGCGATGGCGATCACCGCACCGCTGCCGCGGCCGCAGATGTCCATCGCGCTGCCGATCTGCACGACGTCGGACACGCCGATGCTGACCACCTCGCCGGCCGCGAGCCGCTTCGGCAGGGCCGCGCCGAGTTCCACCGCCTTGCGCACCGTCACCTGGGCGGTAAGGAACGCGCCGCCGGCCCAGTTGAGGACCGAGTTGCGGTGCCGCCTGACCCCGGCGGCCGCCTGGATCACGCCCAGGCCGAACAGCAGGCCGGTCCACAACGCGAGCGCGGCGCCGTCCCGCGCGGACACGCCCGCGTCGATGGCGTGCCCGATGACCGCGGGCATCAGCGCCTGGGCGACCATCCACACGATGCCGAGCAGCGCGGCCGCGAGCATCCCGCGTAGCTGGCTGCGCGCGACCCACCACAGGTAGCGCGCAGCCGATCTATGGTCGGGTTCCCCCGGTTCCTGGACGGGAAGCTCGCGCATGGCCGTGCCTTGTCTGATGGTGGCGCGCGCCGCGTCAGCCGTTAAGGATCATGCTCGTCCGTGGTAACGGAGGGGACCGCGGGGCTGGTTCGGGCCGCTGGCTGAGGGCCCAGCCCCGAAAATCCCCCGGAGCATGCCGAACGGCGGTGCGTGGTGGCACCGGCTTGTCGTGCGGGGATGTTCGGATCGTAGCCAGGCCGGCGCGTTGGGGGCGAATGGTTTTCTCGCGGGCGCGGTTACCCTGGGAACGCGTGCCGCAGGTCACCGCGATCCGGGGCCAGCGGCGCGGGTGCCAGTCCGCCAATGATGTTGGATCAACACCGGGAGCGATCTGTCATGGACGCTGTGACCAACGTGCCCGTACCGGCGAACGAGCCGGTCCGGCAGTATGCGCCGGGCAGCCCCGAGCGCGCCGCGGTGGAGCGGAAGCTCAAGGAGCTGGCGGGCGAGCGCGCCGAACTTCCCATGACCATCGGCGGCCAGCGGCGGATGGGCCGCGGCGAGCCGATCGAGGTGGTGCAGCCGCACAACTTCAGGCACGTGCTCGGCACGATGGGCGACGCGACCGACGACGACGTCGCCGCGGCGGTGGCCGCGGCGCGCGCGGCGGCTCCCTCCTGGCAGGAGCTGTCCTTCGCCGACCGCGCGGCCATCTTCCTGAAGGCGGCGGACCTGCTCGCGGGGCCGTGGCGGGCGACCATGAACGCGACGACGATCCTTGGGCAGTCCAAGTCGGTGTTCCAGGCGGAGATCGACGCGGCGTGCGAGCTGATCGACTTCTGGCGGTTCAACGTGTCTTTCGCCCGCCAGCTACTCGCCGAGCAGCCCGTGTCCGGGCCGGGTACGTGGAACCGCATGGAGTACCGGCCGCTCGACGGCTTCGTGCTCGCGATCACTCCGTTCAACTTCACCTCGATCGCGGCGAACCTGCCGTCCGCGCCCGCGCTGCTCGGCAACACCGTGGTGTGGAAGCCGTCGCCGACCCAGCAGCTTTCCGCGCAGGTGAGCATCGCGCTGCTCGAGGCGGCCGGCCTGCCACCCGGCGTGATCAACATGGTGACGGGCAACGGGCAGGCCGTGTCGCGGGTCGCGCTCACCCATCCAGATCTGGCCGGCATCCACTTCACCGGCTCGACCGCGACCTTCCAGCACCTGTGGGCCACCGTCGGCAGCGGCATCGCGCGCTACCGCAGCTACCCCCGCATCGTCGGCGAGACCGGCGGCAAGGACTTCGTGTTCGCGCATCCGTCGGCCGATCCTGACGTGCTCACGACCGCGCTGATCCGCGGCGCCTACGAGTACCAGGGCCAGAAGTGCTCGGCTGCCTCGCGCGCCTACCTCCCCAGGTCGCTTTGGGACCGGATGGGCGACGGCCTCGTGTCGGCCGCCGAGTCGTTGACCATCGGCGACGTCGGGTCCGACCTATCGCTGTTCATGGGCGCGGTCATCGACGCGCGGGCCTTCGCCAAGCACCGATCCGCGCTCGACCGGGCCGCGAGCCGTGCGTCGGTGCGGGTGCTGACCGGAAGCTACGACGACTCGGCGGGTTACTTCGTCAAGCCCGCCGTGCTCGAATGCTCCGACCCGTTCGACGAGGTGTTCACCACGGAGTACTTCGGGCCGATCCTGTCCGTGCACGTGTACCAGGACAGCGACTACGCGGCGATGTTGCGCCAGGCGGCGGAGGTAGCGCCGTACGCGCTCACCGGCTCGATCATCGCCCAGGACCGCGCCGCGATCGCCGAGGCCACCGCGGCGCTGCGGTTCGCGGCCGGAAACTTCTACATCAACGACAAGCCGACCGGGGCGGTCGTGGGCCAGCAGCCGTTCGGCGGGTCCCGGGCGAGCGGCACCAACGACAAGGCGGGCTCGATCCTGAACCTGACCCGCTGGGTCAGCGCCCGGACGATCAAGGAGCTGTTCTCGCCGCCCGTCGACTACCGCTACCCCCACATGGGCTAGCCGCCGCCGGGGCATCCGCTGGATCTTGCGGGGTGTGGTTCGTCGCCTACAACGTTTCTCGGAGGTTGTACAGCGAGCTATAACTTTGGACGCTCAAAGTTATAGGGTTGGCTCCTCCTCGATACCTACGTCGCTGCTTACCGTACGTCTGATTACAGTTTGTGCTTCTGTGATCCCAGCTTTTGATAATCCGCCGGTGGCGGCGGGATGCCGTGGACGGCAAACGGCGTCAGGAGCAACAGCAATGGGACATCGCTGGTACCAGAACAACCCCAACGGGACATCAACAACCCCAACGGGACATCGCTGTTGCCAGAGCCTCCGATCGGAGCCGGGAAACAGCCCAAGATCCGCAACTGTGTCAATCTGCCTGCGGTATTTGCAGGCAGAATGACACAGAAACGGATCTTGACCGCGCTGGGGGCGGTGGAGCATGGGTGAGGCATCGTGCGAGCCGCTGAACCCGCCCGATGGAGATCATCGGCGCGACACCGCACATATGAGCTTGACTGTTCAAGATCCCGGTAGGTGGGGCGGCGGATCCTGCGCCGAAGTTACCGCGATCATGGACAGGAGCCGCGCTCTGGCCGGAGCCTCGGGGCTGTGCTAGCTCGGTGGGGCTAGCTCGGTGGGGTCAGCTCGGTGAGGCCAGCTCGATGGGCTAGCTCGCTGGGGGGCAGCTTGGTGCGCGCACCAGGTTGCGGGCGAGATTCCACGTCAGGCAATTGTGGTGGACCGAGTTCGACCGTCGCCCGGGCACGGGGCGCCCGCGCGTGGGATAGTGCAAGCGATTCGTGCGGCGGCACCGCGCGCCCCGGTCCCCCCGGATCGGTCGGTGCGCGGCATCCACCCCTTACGCACCGGAGGTACCCATTTACCGTCTGGTCTTGTGGAACATCGACCTGACGCTGGTTGACGTCGGTCAGGTGACGCGGGAGGCGTACGCGGAGGCCTTCCGCCAGGTGACCGGCCGCCCGCTGGTGCGGCTGGCCCCGATGGCAGGCAAGTCGGAGTCGGAGATCTTCTTCGAGTCGCTGGCGATGAACAGTTCGGACCGGGGCGACGCCGACCAGACCGCCGACCTGCTGGCCCGGTTCAACGAGGCGCTCGGCTCGGCGTTCGCGGCGCGGCGCGCGCTGCTGCCGGAGCGCGGGCGGCTGCTGCCGGGTGCGCGGGAAGCCGTGACCGCCCTGGCCTCGACGAGGAACGTGGTGCAGACCGTCCTGACCGGCACCATCCGGCCGAATGCCGTCGAGAAGCTGCGCGCCTTCGGCCTGGACCGGTACATCGACTTCGAGGTCGGCGGTTACGGCTCGGAGGTCTACCCCAAGGGCACGTTGCTGATGCTCGCGCGGGGCCGTGCCGCGGAAAAGTACCGGGTGCCGTTCGGCGAGAACGCCGCGGTGTACATCGCGGACTCACCGCGCGACGTGGAAGCGGCCAGGGTCGGGGGCGCGCAGGTGATCGCCGTGGCGAGCGGGCGCTCGACAACGATGGAACTGCGCGGATCCGGTGCCGACCGGGTGCTCACCGACCTGGCCAACACGGCCGCGGTCATGCGCGCGATCGACCAGCTCACCTCGGTGCCAGGTACGCGGCCAGCCTGAGCTGGCGCGCGGCGGGCAGCAGGTGCCGCGGCCAGTGCCGCGCGTATGCCGGCGGCGGCGTCCCCGGGGATTCGAGCACGGCGGTGGACTCGGTGGCGGCCGCCCTGACGATCCCGGCCGGCGTGCTCGATTTGTCCGTTCCGCTGATCTGGGCCGACGAGCAGCGGGCGTAGTACGCGACCGGGATCGCCTGGTTCCCGGTGAGCAGGCAGGGCGGCCGGACGCCGATGGCGCGCAGGTCGGCGACCAGGCGGGTGTAGGCCGCGTGGTCGATCATGGTACGGCCGACGGTGCGGTCGAGCACCAGATGCTCGGCGGTGACCTGGCCGAGCAGGCAGAAAGCGACGGCCGCGACCACCGCGGGCCGCAGGTCGGCCCGTGCCGCCGACATCATCCAGGCGAGGCCGTCGGCGACCGGGATCGACAGCAGCGCGTAGCTGGGCAGCAGGAATCTCGGCGCGGCGTAGTTGATCAGGAACAGGTAGGGCACCGCCGCTGACAACCCGCAAAGCGCAGGGATCAAAGACGATGCCAAACGGCTGCCGCGCGCCGCCGCGGCCACGCCGAGCGCCGCGACGATCGGCAACGCGAACCACCACAGGGACAGCTGCGGGTACTTCCACGCCACCGTGCACGGCTTACACAGCGTCGGCCCGTTCAGCGCGCGCAGCTCGGCAGGCAGCGCGAAGTGCAGGCCGAACGTGCCCTCGGCCAGGCTCGACTGGTGCAGCCGGGAGGCGAGCCCGCCGAAGCGGACGTACGCCTCGATGACCCATTCCGCGGATCCGGCCGCGAGACCGCCGAGCACGGCGGCGAGCAGGCGCAGGTGCGGCCAGCCGCGGACGAGGACGGCGGCGACGATCATGGGAAGGGCGAGCCAGATCGCGTCGCTCGGCCGCACGAGCGCCGCCACGGCGAGGCTGGCCACGAGCCCGGCCAGTGGCGCCAGCCGGGCGTGGCGGGCCGTCTCGCCCGGGCCGCCGGGCTGGCCGGGCGAGGCCGGCGGGCCGGGTGGGCCGGGCTCCCTGGCCTGGCCCCACGTGGGCCGCGCCACCTTGATGAAGAAGCCGACCGCGGCCAGGCCGCTGAACGCGACCCACAGGTTGGGCATCGCCTGCGGGCCGTAGAACTGCGCGACCCACAGCCCGCCGAACAGCACGCCAGCCAGGGCGAGCTGCCACGCCGGGCGAAGCCGCCGCCACGCCCACAGGGCCGCGAGCAGGCCGAGGCCGGACAGGATCGACAGGTAGATCCGCAGCGCCGTGGTGGACGTGGTGAGCGAGGCGACGGGCGCGACGATCAAGGAGATACCGCGCGCGCGGGGGGCGCTGAAGGACGAGGCCGGCACCTTGGCAGCGACCTGGCTGACGTAGATGGTCTCGTCCCAGCCGAGCCCGAGCCGTGGCGGCACGAACAGCAGCTGGGCCAGGCTGTAGGCGGCCGCCACGGCGACCAGCCACAGACCGCTGTCGGCGCGGGGGCGCGACCGCACGCGGGTGGGCTGGGGCACCTGGCTGTTCGTTTTCACGCGAGTCGTTTTCATACGAGGACACGACCCTACCGGCAGCACCCGGGTGCGTGCGCGGTTCGCACCCCGCCGCGCCCGGACGGGCGCGGCGGCGTGCGAACCCACCCATCGACGTGTCACATCAACCGCGGGCGCCACCCCCGCCAATGGCCCCCGCACGGCGTGCGGGGGCCATTGGCGGGGGTGACGCGACGCAGGTCCTGGCGCCAAATATTACGGTCCGCGGACCGGGCGCCCGAGATGGGCGAAGCGGACATCTCGCGCCACTAACGTCATCGTCGCGATCAGTGCTAGCAACACCGTCGTGGATTGCTGGGGACCGCTGCGGCCACTTGGGCCATAGCGGTCATTGCGGACGAGGAAGGCGCCCCGCCACCGCTACGCGGCTCGGTTGGGGAGAAACCGCGCCGCCCACAGCGCGGGTGAGGTGCGGTGTGAAGCGCGGATGTTACCTGCCTGCCGACCGCGTCACTGGGAAACCTGGCGGAGGTAGGGCGGTAGCTGCGCGTACGTCGCCACGTCCCGCGCGGGCGGCGCGGCCGCCCGCACCGGGGTACCCCAGTTCGTGTAGGTCACATCCGCGGTGATCGGCCCAAGGTTAGGCGAGTACGCGGTGATGACGCAGCTCACCGGCAGCAGCCGCGAATCGAGGACGACGTTCCAGGTCGCTTCCGTCGTGCCGGGTCCGGCGAACGTGATCACCGCGTCGCGCGCTCCCGGGGTCGCGTGCGGCAGGGCCGTCGCGAGCGCGACAGTGCCTGACATGGTCGCCCGCGCCGATGCCCCGGTGCCCGACCAGTGCGGCGGCGTGGTGTTCGTCGCGTACCTGATCAGGTTCCAGCTCGTCGCGCTCGCGTAAAGGACGTACGCAGCCTCCCGGGCAGCGTACGACGCGCGGCCGTTCGGTACGGAGGATGTGATCACCGTCCAGGTCTTGCCCGCAGGCATCAGGTTCGCGGGCGGCGCGAAGTAGATGAGGCTGCCGGGCAGGAAGATGGCCGGCGCGCGGACGTGCACGCCGTTGTAACGGTCGGCGGTGGCGAGAGCGTTGCCCGTCAGGGTCCCGTCCGGCGCGACCGAGATCGTGCCGGTCAGTGACTGCTGCAGCGTGTGCGCCTGCGGCGTGTGCACGACGACCTGGATTGCGACGGTGCGTGCGGCGAAGACCCGGCTGCTGACCTGCACCGACAGCTGGCTTGAGGTGGCGGGTAAGGCGGGCAGCGCGCCGCTGGGGGCCGGCGTCGGCAGGGTGCTCGTCGAGTGCGGGGTCGGCAGGGTGCCCGTGTGCCCGGGTGACGGCTGGCCGGGTGACGGCCGGCCGCCAGAAGGCGTCGGGCTGGCCGAGTGCGCCGGATTCTGCTTGACGATCTGGCACCCGACGAGCAGGCCGGCGAGCGCGGCGACGCACGCGAGTGCGGGGACGATCGGCCGTGCGGCGCGCCGCGGCGGCGCTGCCGGGATGCCAGGCGGCAGTTCCCTCGGCCCGCGGCGGAAATAGCCGACCAGGTCATCGGCCTGGTCCGGGGCGTCGGGGTGGGGGCGGGTCGTGCCGGTACCTAGCATGCGCCAGTCCTCACAGCGGGAAGCCTCCTCGCGAGTTAATCATCGCGCATCACAGCCCGTCCGCACAGCGTCACGGGGGCGCGGTCGCCTGGCATCGCGTCACCGGACCGGCAACGTGCACGTTGCACGTACTACTTTCAGGCCCGATGCTGGGGCCATGCCACACGACGACGACGTCGCGGCACCAGCCGCCGCCGCCGCGGCGAACGCCGCCGCGCCAGCCGGGGAGGGCGCGCTGCTGTGGGCACCGGGACCCGGCGAGCGCGAGCACGCGAGGGTCGCGGGATTCATCCGCTGGCTCGCCGCGCGGGGAATACACGCGGCGGGTTACGACGAGCTGTGGCGCTGGTCGGTGGAGCGGCCCGGGGACTTCTGGGACTCGGTCTGGGCCTTCTTCGACCTGCCAGGACGCCGCGGCGACGGGCCGGCCGTGACCGGCGGGCCGATGCCCGGCGTCCGCTGGTTCCCCGCTGCGAGCGTCAACTACGCGCGCGCCGCGCTCCGCCGGGCGCAGTCGGATCCGGGTGCGACGGCGGTGATCTTCCGGTCTGAATCGGGCCGCCGCGGCACGCTCACCTACGGCGAGCTCGCCGCCGAGGTCGCCCGCGTCCAGGCCGGGCTGCGTGATCTTGGTGTGACCCGCGGCGACCGGGTGGCCGCCTTCCTGCCCAACGCGCCGGAAGCGCTCGTCGCGATGCTGGCGACCACGGCTCTGGGCGCGATCTGGTCGTCGTGCTCGCCTGACTTCGGCGCGGCGAGTGTGATCGACCGGTTCGCCCAGATCGAGCCGAAGGTGCTCATCGCGGTGGACGGCTACACCTACGGCGGCAAGGAGTTCAGCCGTCGTGACGTGGTGGCCGGCGTCGCCGCGGCGCTGCCCGGCCTGCGCGCCCTGGTCACGGTGGACTACCTCGGCCGGTGGGATGACCGGCCGGACGTGCCCACGGCCGGCTGGGCCGAGCTTGGGACCGGCGACCGTGGGGGAGACGCGGCCGGCCCGGCCGGGGTGCCCGGCATCGAGTTCGCCGACGTGCCGTTCGACCATCCGCTGTGGGTGCTGTATTCGTCAGGGACGACCGGCCTGCCCAAGCCGATCGTGCACGGGCACGGCGGGATCCTGGTCGAGCACCTCAAGACGATCAGCTTTCATCAGGACCTCGGCCCCGGTGACGTCTTCTTCTGGTACACCACGACCGGCTGGATGATGTGGAACTACCTGGCCGGAGGGCTGCTCGCCGGCGCGGCCGTGCTGCTGTACGACGGCAGCGCCACCCATCCGGGCACCGACGCGCTGTGGCGCCTCGCGGCGCAGGCCGGTGTGACCTACTTCGGTACCGGCGCGCCCTACCTGATGGCGTGCGCCAAGGCCGGTCTGCGGCCGGGCAGCGAGCTGGACCTTTCCGCGCTGCGCGGCGTCGGGTCCACCGGTTCACCACTGCCGCCCGAGGGCTTCGAGTGGGTCTATGACCAGGTAAAGCGTAACGTGGTGCTTGGGTCGTTCTCTGGTGGCACCGACCTGTGCACCGGGTTCATCGGGCCATGCCCGCTGCTGCCGGTGCGGGCGGGTGTGCTGTCCGGGCGGTGCCTGGGCGCGAAGGTCGA